>JASBUY010000433.1 GCA_030147645.1 Aquabacter sp.
CAGGCGGGCGACGTGCTGGAAGTGAAGCCCTGCAACGCGCCGGACATCGTCGCCGCGCGCCTGGCCGAAGCCGGCCTGTCGCCGGACGCCATCGTGCAGCATTCGGGCGCGGCCCACACGCTGGGCGACCTGCTCGCGCGCTCCGCCCTGCCCGCCACGCTGGAGGGCGCGCCGCAGGCCATCGCGGACGTCCTCGTGCCGCTGCCCACGCGCGAATACTCCATCGCCTCCATCCCGGCGGATGGGCGCGTGGAAATCCTCGTGCGCCAGACGCGCGGCGTGGACGGCACGCTCGGCCTCGGCTCGGGCTGGCTCACCCAGCACCTGACCGAAGGCGGTACGCTGGAGGCGCGGGTGCGGGCCAATCCCGCCTTCCACGGCCCTGCGGATGATCGCGGCCTCATCCTGATCGGCAACGGAACGGGACTTGCGGGCCTGCGCGCGCATCTGAAAGCCCGCATCCATGCCGGGCGGGATCGCAACTGGCTGATCTTCGGCGAGCGCAATCGCGCGGCGGACTTTTACTTCCGCGACGAGATTACCGCTTGGACAAGTTCCGGAGGGCTCGCGCGGCTCGACCTCGCCTTCTCGCGCGATCAGGCGGAGCGCATTCATGTACAGAATGTGGTGAAGGCCAAGGCGGACGACATCGCGGCCTGGGTGCGGGAGGGCGCCGCCATCTATGTCTGCGGCAGCCTCCAGGGCATGGCGCCGGCCGTGGACCAAGCCCTGTCCGAGATCATCGGCCGCGAGACGCTGGACAGGATGGCGGCGGAACGCCGCTATTGCCGGGACGTGTATTGAAGGCGTGACAGGCGGCGTGGCCGTTTTCTCGGCTGCGCCGTCATGGCCCTCAATCCAGCACCGCCGCCTTCATCATGCAGACCATGAAGGCGTGGGCTGGGACGCTGCCCACATTTCGGATGACATGGCGGCGGTCGCAGCGATAGCGCAGCGTCTCGCCCGCTTTGACGCTCTCCACCGCGCCCGCCACGTCCACTTCCAGCGCGCCGTCCAGCACGCTCAGGGATTCGATGGCGCCACGCTGGTGGCCGTCGGACTCCAATTCGCCGCCCGGCTCGGCGTGGAAATCATAATATTGCAGCCATTCCACCGTCTTGATCCAGCCGATGATGGACAGGCGGCAGAGCCCGTCGTCGGAGACCAGAAGCGGCGTGTCGGCGCGGGAGAGCTTCTCCACGAAGGGCGCATCTTCAGAGGAGGCGAGCACGCGCTCCACCGACATGTCGAGCGCCTGGGAGAGGCGCCATACCGTGGCAAGCGTGGGATTGGTCTCGTTGCGCTCGATCTGGCTGATGATCGACTTGGCCACGCCCGACTGTTCGGAAAGCTCCGAGAGTGAGAGGTTGTAGGCTTTCCGCAGGCGCTGGATGGTCTTGCCCAATTGCCCGGTAATCACCTGGGCGCCATGTTCCAGATTGCGCTCGCCTGAGCGTTCCCGCGACATTCCGATTCCTTTTTCCGAACGTGCGTTCGCTGTTCCGTACAATAGCGACCTTCTCGCGCCGCACCAAATGGCGACGGCCGCAGCGCAGCCTCATGTCCGCATGCGGCTCAGGCGCGGCTCAGCCCCACAGGTCGAAGAAGTGATGCACCGGGCCGTGGCCTTGCCCCACATCGAGCTGGTCGGCGGCGGCGATGGCGCCGCTGATGTAGCGCTTCGCCTTCGCCACCGATTCCTCCAGCGAGAAGCCCTGGGCGAGCCCTGCCGCAATGGCCGAGGACAAGGTGCAGCCGGTGCCATGGGTGTTCCGCGTCGCGGCGCGCGGCGCGGGAAAGCGCGTCACGCCGTCCGCCGTCACCAGTAGGTCCACGCTGTCCGGCCCAGTGGAATGGCCGCCCTTCATCAGCACTGCCCGCGCCCCGCGCGCCAGCAGCGCCCGGCCCTGGGCCTCCATCTCAGCCTCGTTCTCGGCGATCGGCGCCTCTAGCAGCGCCGCGGCCTCCGGCAAATTGGGCGTGATGAGGTCGGCGCGCGGCACCAGGAGGCGCAGCAGGCTTTCGACCGCCGCGTCCTCCAGCAGGCGCGCACCGGAGGCGGCCACCATGACGGGATCGAGCACCACCGGCGCCCCGCGCCAGCGCGTCAGCCCCTCCGCCACCGCCGCGATGGCGGGCGGGCGCGAGAGCATGCCGATCTTCACCGCCCGCACGGCGAGATCGTCGAACACCGCGTCGATCTGCGCCGTGATCATCTCGGGCGGCACGTCATGGATGGCGGTGACGCCGAGCGTGTTCTGGGCGGTGAGCGCGGTGATGACGCTCGCGCCGTAGCAGCCCAGCGCGGAAAAGGTCTTCAGGTCCGCCTGGATGCCCGCGCCTCCGCCCGAATCGGAGCCGGCAATGGTCACGGCGATGGGAATGGCGGCGCGGGTCACGGCAGGCTCCAAGGGAGAGGCCGCGGCATGATGCCGGCGGACGGATGGGTTGCCCCACATCTAATATGCCCGCGCGATCGATGCGAGGGTGCGCCCTTGAAAGGGCGCGAGGATTTGTCCACCTTGCGCGCGCCGCGCCGGCTAACCCGGTGCGCTCCCAGGAGGCGCCGGTGATCCCCTTCTTCATGCAGATCAAATGCGCGCTCGGCCGCTCCTATGAGGTGGCGAACGCCATCGCGGACGCCGAGATCGCCTCGGAAATCTATTCCACCGCCGGCGATTTCGACCTGCTGGTGAAGTTCTATGTCTCGGAAGGCACCGATATCGGCCATTTCGTGAACGAGAAGGTGCAGGTCATTCCCGGCATCCAGGACACCCGCACCATCATCACCTTCAAGGCGTTCTGAGCGCCCTCAGGGCACGCTGCGCGAACGGGCGCGGCGTTCCACCTGCCGCTCCCTGAGCGCGATGCCCGCGCCGGAAGCCACCACCAGCGCCGAGCCGCAGAACACCAAAGCGTGCGGCCATTCGCGGAAGAAGAGCGCGCCGAACAGCACCGCCCAGAGCAGCGTCGCATAATTGAACGGCGCCACGACGGAGGCCGGGGCGACGCGGTTCGCTGCGGTGAGGAAGATCTGCCCCATCCCGCCCAGGAGGCCCAGCGCCACCAGAGCCAGGGCGTCCTCAAGGCTCGGCAGGGTCCACCAGGGCAGAGTGACGAGGCTCGCGAGGCTCGCCACGAGCGAGAAATAGAAGACGATGGCGCCGGTGGATTCGGTCAGCGTCAGGCGCCGCACCTGCGTCACCGCCACGCCCGCCAGCACCGCCCCGCCGAGCGCGCAGCCGACGCCGATATAGGCCCCCTCCGCCGCAAGGCCGTGGGCCGAGAACAAGGGCATGAGCATCAGCACGATGCCGGCGAGCCCCAGCCCCACCGCCAGCCAGCGATAGCCGGGCACGCTCTCGCGCAGCACCAAAGCCGCAAGGATGACCGCCACCAGCGGCGTCACATAGGAGAAGGCCACCGCCTCGGCGAGGGGAATGAAGGAGAGCGCGATGAAGCCGAGCCACATGGAGACGACGCCGACGCCCCCGCGCACCAGATGCCCGCCCACATTGCGGGTCGCGAGCGCGCGCAATTCCCCGCGCCAGGCCAGCCACACCAGAAGCGGGACCATGCCGATGGCACTGCGGGCGAACACCACCTCGCCGCTCGGCACTGCGTCCGCGACGCCGCGCACCAGCGCCTGCATGCCCGCGAAGGACAAGGTGGCGCACAGCTGAAGGAGGATGCCGAGGGGGATATTCATGGTGGGCTTTCGACGCAACGCGGCCAAAGCCCGTATAGCCCGCCCGGCCGGCGGGGAGTCATGCAACATCGGAATGCTGCAGGGGCGAGCCACCCTTAAGGCGGGGGACTGCGCACGCAAGCTTAAGGAATGTTACAAAAGTAACGGAATTTTAAAAGCTTAGCTCGACCGCGCGGCGCCATCTCGCGCATTTGTGCACTGCAGCGGCGCTTGCGCTTCGCCCACCGCCCGCCTTCAATGCCGCGCGACCAGGGAGGATGTGATGGCGCTCGCGGACCCGCAGAAGACGCATTGGGTGAAAGTGTGGGACGCGCCCACGCGCCTGTTCCATTGGACGCTCGTGGCCCTCATCATCGGCGCCTATGTGACGGCGGAAAATGGCTGGATCGACTGGCACTTCCGCTGCGGCTACGCGATCATCGCTTTGCTTCTCTTCCGCATCGTGTGGGGATTTGCGGGCAGCGACACCGCCCGCTTCGCCCGCTTCGTGAAGTCGCCGGTGGCCGCTCTCGGCCATCTCGCCCATTTCACCCGGCGCGAGCCCGACACCGAGATCGGCCACAATGCCGCCGGGGGGCTCATGGTGCTGGCGCTGCTCACGCTGGTGGCGATCCAGGTGGGCACCGGTCTTTTCTCCAATGACGGGATCTTCACGGACGGGCCGCTCGCCTATCTGGTCGGCCCTGACCTCT
>JASBUY010000435.1 GCA_030147645.1 Aquabacter sp.
CCCGGACAAGATCCGCCAGAACCGCGAGGCGCTGATCACGCGCCTGGAGGAAGCCGCTCGCCCCCAGGGCGAGCTGGTGATCGCCCTGAAGGATATCGACCGCGCCGCCGACCAGATTTCCGGCCTGTTCGACCGCACCCATGGCGGCCTGCGCGGGGCACCCAAATTCCCCCAATGCGGCCTTCTGGAACTGATGTGGCGCACCGGCGCGCGCACGGGCGCCGAGGGCTTGCGCGCCACCGCCGCCTTCACGCTGAACCGCATGTGCGAGGGCGGCATCTATGACCATCTCGGCGGCGGCTTCTCCCGTTACAGCGTGGATGAATTCTGGCTGGTCCCGCATTTCGAGAAGATGCTCTACGACAATGCCCAGCTCCTGGAGCTTCTGGCGCTCGCCTATGGCGACACGAAAGACCCGCTGTTTTTGGCGCGCGCGCGGGAGACGGTGGGCTGGCTGAAGCGGGAAATGGTGACGCAGGAGGGCGCCTTTTCCGCCTCGCTCGATGCCGACAGCGAGGGCCATGAGGGACGCTTCTATGTCTGGACGAAACGCGAGATCGAGGCGGAGCTTGGCGCCGAGGACGCCGCCTTCTTCGCCCGCTTCTATGATGTGAGCGAGGGCGGAAACTGGGAAGGCGCGGTGATTCTGAACCGCACCAAGGCGGGAGACGTGGAGGCGGAAGACGAGGCTCGCCTCGCCCCGCTGCGCGAAAAGCTGCTCGCGGCCCGCGCCCGGCGGGTGCGTCCCGGCCTCGACGACAAGATTCTCGCCGACTGGAATGGCCTCATGATCGCGGCACTCGCCCGCGCAGGGTCCTATCTCGGGGAGCCGGACTGGGTGGCGATGGGCGCGCGCGCCTTTGCCGCCGTGTGCCGGCTGATGGAGCAGGACGGGCGCCTCGCCCATTCCTGGCGGGCCGGAAAGAAGGTGTTTCCCGGCCTCGCCAGCGACCAGGCCGCCATGGCCCGCGCGGCGCTCGCGCTGCACGAGGCGACCGGCGAGGCGGGCTATATCGCCAAGGCCGAGGGCTTTTTGGATGCTCTGGAACGCCATTATGCGGATGTCCGCAGCGGCGCCTATTTCCTCACCGCCGACGACGCGGAGGCCTTGGTGGTGCGCCCGCTCTCCACCATGGACGAGGCGCTTCCCAATTATCAGGCGGTCGCCGCCGACGCGCTGGTGCGCCTCGCCGCGCTGACGGGACGGGACGACCTCCGCGCGCGGGCGGATCGCATCCTCGCCGCCATCTCGCCCGCCGCAGCGAAGAATGCCATCGCCCATGGCGCAACGCTCAATGCCCTGATGACCCGTCAGGCACTGGTGGAGATCGTCGCGGTGGGACGGGAGAAGGAGCGCTTCGCCGCTGCGGCTTTGGCGCTGCCCTTTCTGGACCGGGTCCTGGTGCGCGCGGGGACCGGCGCCGATGTGCCGGAAAACAGCCTCGCCCGCGCCCAGGCGGAAGCCGCGCCCGAGGGCGGAGTCGCCTTCCTGTGCCGCGACGGGCGCTGTTCGCTGCCGGTGACCGACCCGAACGCGCTGAAAGCGGCGTGGGACGCCGGCTGAGAGAGAAGCGGGGCCAAATCCCGCTTTTTCTCCCGTCGGCGTCCGATGCAGCCGAGTCATAGCCTCTCAAATCGAAAAAGACGCCCGCCAGCGGCCGATTTGATTTCCGTGACGTTTGGTATGGAAAAGGGGGCGAACGGGCGCTGGTGAAGCTCCTATTTGCGCACCTTTTTCGCGCTATTGAGGTGTCGCTACACTTCTGCGTGTAGACGTGCGACCTCCGGCCGGGCCGCCACCGGCGCGCGATCCGCGTCGCGCAGCAAAGCAAGGCCGGCGAGACGTTGGGCGGGGGGACGCACGAGGTCCCGCACCACCGCACTTACCACCGCATCCCAGGGATACCAGGTGAGCCCCTCGATGTCCGCGCGCGCGCGGGCGAGGGCACCGGGCGCGTCCAGGTCGCGGAGCAGGAGGGCGAGATCGTCGGGCGTCGTGAAATAGCGCGCCGCCGATCCCATCACCTCGCGGAATACCGGAAGGTCGCGCAGCACAACGGGCAGGCTGCGCGCCGCCGCCTCCAGGCCGGGAAGCCCGAACCCTTCCTGGTGCGAGGCGGAGATGAAGCCGCAGGCCGCGCGGTAGCACGCCTCCAGCCCGGCATCGTCCGCCTCGGTCTCCCAGAACAGATGGGTGCCCTTGAAGGGAGAGGCGAAGATGCGCTCGGCGGCTTCCTCGATATGCCAGCCGGGCCGCCCGATGATGAGCAAGGGCCGGTCATAGCCGTTCGCCCAGAGGCGCTCGAAGGCGGCGACCACATCCCCATGCCCCTTCTTGGGCTCCACCGTGCCCACCATGACGAAGGGCGCGCGATGCAGCATGCGGCGCACGGCGGGGGAGAGGCCGGAGGCATCCGCCGCGATGGCCGGCGGGGTGAAGCCGTTATAGGCGATGGCGGCCGTCACCTCTTCCCCGTTGGCCGCGGCGAAGGCCGTGACGTCGCGCAGCGTCTGATGGGAGATGGCATAGACATGGCGCACGCAGCCCACCAGCCGGGCGAAGCGCTGCTTGAACTCGAAGCGCCAGGGATATTCGTGCAGGTGCGGCAGGGTGATGGGCATCACGTCATGCACCAGCGGCACCACTTCCGCGCCCGCCGCCCGCGCGGCTTCATAGGCCTCGATCTCCATGTTGAACCAGCAGCCCGGCACGAACAGGACATCGCCAGGAGCAAAGGTGATGGGCTCCGCGATGACGGGAACCATGCCGAACCGCCGCTTCAGCTTGGGCACGAACTTGCCCACCGAATTGGAGAAGCGGTGCAGCATTTTGCGCAGCGGCTTCAGCGGCAGCAGAGCGGCGAGAAGATTGAGCGCGTTCTGGAGCACCGGCCCCACATAGCGCAGCGCCTCGATCAGCAGCTTTAGCGGAATGAGCCGCGGATCGGACCGGCGCGGCGGCAAAGGCGGCGCCGGCGGCGCGCCGGGTCCGCGATAACGGGCGAAAATCCCGTCCCGCACATAGTCGATGGCGACCAGCTCCACGCCCGCTTCGGCGGCCGCCGCCGGCGCATGGGCGAGATACTGCATCACCACGCGGGGAATGCCCGTGGGGCGTTCGTCCAGCGGCGTGCGCGAGCAGTCGATGAGGATGCGGCGCACGGGAATCATCGGGCCTTGTCCAATCTGCGCGGTCATGCGGAGGCGCCCCCCGCCGTGGCCAGGGCCGCCGCCTCGGGCGCCACGGGCTGGCGCGGAAGGCCCGCCATGAGGTCCGCGCGCCGCTCCTGCGGGGGCCGCAGCAGATCGCAGATCACCGCTTCCACGACATTTTGCCAAGGATACCAGGTGAGCCCCGCCTGCGCGCGCGCGGCACGTGCGCGGGCTTCGGGCGCCTCCAGTTCCAGCAGGCGGGCGCCGAGATCGCGGCGGTCCGAGAAGAACAAGGCCTGATCGCCCAGAATCTCACGGGCCACCGGCATGTCACGCGCGAGAACCAGCAAACCGCGCCCCGCCGCTTCCAGGATGGGCAGCCCAAACCCTTCGGCGAGCGAAGGAAAGAGAAAGCCGTGGGCCCGCTGATAAGCGGCCGTCACGTCGGAATCCTCCAGCCCTTCGAACCAGAACAGGCGCCGGTCCTTCCAGGGCGAGCGGGTGATGGCGTCGCGCACCGGCTCGCTCATCCAGCCCCGCCGCCCGATGATGAGGAGCGGCCGCTCATAGCCCTGCGACCAAAGATGCTCGAATACGGCGATCGCGTCGGCATGCCCCTTCTTGGGCTCCAGCGTGCCCACCATGAGCCAGGGCGCTTTCGCGAGAACGTCGCCCAGCGCGCCATTGCCGGCGCCCTCCGGCGCGGGGGCAGCTTCGGCAGGATCAAAGCCGTTATAGGCGACGCTCGCCGAGACGCCGATGCCCTGCCAGCCGCCGAAGGCGGTCACCTCGGCACAGGTCTGGCGGGAGATGCAGTAATAATGAGAGACGCTCGCGAAGGAGCGCGTGAGGCGATCCGCGAAGTCCTGCCGCCAGGGATAGACATAATGCTGGGGCAGGGTGATGGGCAGGATGTCGTGGATCAGGAACACGATGTCCGCGCCCCGCGCCTTGGCCGCCTCATAGGCGCTCATGTCCAGTTCGTGCCAATAGCCGGGGCAGAAAACGACATCGCCCGGCCCCACCTCCAGCCGCGTCCCCAGCATGGGCGCGGGCTCGGTCATGCGGCGCAAGGCGGGGACGATATCTTCACAGGCCGAGGCGGCCGACGCCATGGCGCTGCGCATCTTGCGCGTCGGCACGAGCGCGGCGGCCAACTGCGCCAACGCCGCGAGAATCCGGGTCGTGTAACGGCCCGTCTCAAGGGCGAGCTTGGCGCCTAAGCCGCGCTTGCGCGCCGTCCGCGCGCGGACCATGTCCGGCTCGTAGGCGCGCAGCTCCGCGCCCACGCATTCCGCGAGCACCAGGTCCGCCCCAAGGCGCGCCGCCGCCGGACGGCCATAGGTGATGTATTTCTCGACCACGCGGGGAATGCCCGTATGGGCGGGGTGCGGGGCAATATGGGTGCAGTCCACGATGATGCGTCGGACACCCGAACGCCCACGCACTGCCATGCCTTCGCTCATCCCGCACAATCCCCGCCGGCCGACAGGGCGCCTTTTGCTCCGCCGGCCCGTCCTCAGATACCCGTCCACCTGTTTCGGAAGCGTTCATGTATCGCGCCCGTCTGCGCGTATCCCATGAAACGGCCCCTGCGCGCCACCCTGCGGACGGCGCGGACGGCCCCGCCCCCTTCAACGCCGCGTGAGGGCGATCAGCTGCCGCTCGCCGTGCTCCAGCCGTCCTGCATCATGCAGGCGCGCACGATGGTCTCGCGGCCGGCGGCGTTGGCGTCCTTGGTGCCATAGACCGGCGGATGCCACTCCTGGCGCGGATTGCAGTCATAGCTGCCATAGCTGTTCTTCACGCAATTATGGCCGCTGCTGGACGTGTAAGCGGGGGCGACCTGATAGGTGCTGGGCGCTGCGGGCAATTGCGCCCAGGCCTGCGCCTCGCAGCGCGTGCGGGCCGCGTCATAGTCCGCCTGGGAGGCCCCCGGCTTGGTCATCTTTTCCGGAACGCAGGCCGCAACCGTTAAGGCAACGACAGAAATAGTAAGAATACGTAAGAACATCTTGGTTACTCCCAAACAACGTCCGGCGACACAATGCTTAACTTTGTGAAGTAAAAAAGACAAAAGAAAAGGCGCCGCCCCGGAGGGCGGCGCCCGTGCATGCCTTGAATTCGAACCGGCGCGCGGTGGCGGCGCCCGTCAGGTGTTCATGGAATCGAAGAAGTCCGCATTGGTCTTGGTCTGGCGGAGCTTGTCGAGCAGGAACTCGATGGCGTCGACCGTCCCCATGGGATTGAGGATGCGGCGCAGCACGTACATCTTCTTGAGCACGTCGGCCGGGACCAGCAATTCTTCCTTGCGGGTGCCCGAGCGGGTGATGTCGATGGCCGGGAAGACGCGCTTGTCCGAGACCTTGCGGTCGAGGATGACTTCCGAATTGCCGGTGCCCTTGAACTCTTCGAAGATCACTTCGTCCATGCGCGATCCGGTGTCGATCAGCGCGGTGGCGATGATGGTCAGCGAGCCGCCTTCCTCGATATTGCGGGCCGCGCCGAAGAAGCGCTTGGGCCGCTGGAGGGCGTTGGCGTCCACGCCGCCGGTGAGCACCTTGCCGGAGGACGGCACCACCGTGTTGTAGGCGCGCCCGAGGCGGGTGATGGAGTCCAGAAGGATCACCACGTCGCGGCCATGCTCCACCAGGCGCTTGGCCTTCTCGATCACCATTTCCGCCACTTGCACATGGCGCGAAGCGGGCTCGTCGAAGGTGGAGGAGACCACTTCGCCCTTCACCGAGCGCTGCATGTCCGTGACTTCCTCGGGCCGCTCGTCGATGAGCAGGACGATGAGGAAGCATTCCGGGTGGTTGGCGGTGATGGCCTTGGCGATATTCTGCAGCAGCACCGTCTTGCCGGTGCGCGGCGGGGCGACGATCAGCCCGCGCTGACCCTTGCCGATGGGCGAGACGATATCGATGATCCGGGCCGAATAGTCCTTGCGGGTCGGGTCCTCGATTTCGAGCTTCAGCCGCTCATCGGGATAAAGCGGGGTCAGATTGTCGAAATTGATCTTGTGCCGCGCCTTCTCGGGGTCTTCGAAATTGATCGTATTGACCTTGAGAAGCGCGAAATAACGCTCACCCTCCTTGGGGGAGCGGATCTGGCCGTTCACCGTGTCGCCGGTGCGCAGGCCGAAGCGGCGGATCTGCGAGGGCGAGACGTAGATGTCGTCCGGGCCGGGGAGATAATTGGCGTCCGGCGAGCGCAGGAAGCCGAAGCCGTCCTGGAGCACCTCGACCACACCCTCGCCGATAATCTCGGTCTCGCTCGCCGCGAGCTGCTTCAAAATGGCGAACATCAGTTCCTGCTTGCGCAGGGTGTTCGCATTCTCCACCTCGTTTTCCTCGGCGAAGGCGAGCAGTTCGACAGGGGTCTTAGACTTGAGATCCTGGAGTTTTACTTCCCGCATCGGGGAAAGCCTCAAAAGCTTGAATGGTCGTGCGACTTCCGAGGGAAGCCGGCTACCGGTCTGGGGGAGCCGCAGGTCTTCAGGAAAGCCGGGAAATCTGGCTCCGCCTCACGCGCCGACCCGAGTCCCTGATGTGACCGGAGAAGCGAAGCGCGTATCGCCTGCGTTGGGGAAAGCGGGGGAACATTAGCGGAGTTGCGCCACCTCGCGCAAGCCCCTGCCGGGCCGGCGGACGCAATTCACGCCGGCGAAGGGGAA
>JASBUY010000394.1 GCA_030147645.1 Aquabacter sp.
GGTGCGCGATCTCGGTCTCGATTGGACCACGCTGCGCCTGTTGCCGCGCATTGCCCGCCTGTTTCGCGGGGGCGACAATCATCTGCTTTCCGGTGTGCTTGAGCTCGTCTCGGAACAGGGCTTTCGCTTGGTCGGTGCCCATGAAGTCGCGCCGGCGCTCCTTTTACCGGAGGGCCGGCTCGGCGCCATCCAACCCCGGCCACAGGACGAGGCCGACATTGCTCTGGGCTTACGCGTCATCCGCACGCTCGGCCCCTTTGATGTGGGGCAGGGGGTGATCGTGGTGGACGGCTTCGTGGCCGCGGTGGAGGCGGCGGAAGGAACCGACGCAGTTCTCGCGCGATATGGCGCAATGCGCGAGAGCGGTCGGCTGCGTTTCCCGGCGGGCAGGGGTGTGCTGGTGAAGGCGCCGAAGCCCCAGCAGGACCGGCGTGTGGACCTGCCGTCACTCGGGCCCGCGACGGTGCTCGGCGCGGCAAAGGCGGGGCTGGCCGGCATCGCTTTCGAGGCGGGTGGGGTCATCGTGCCGGACTGCGCGGAACTGGTGAAGACGGCTGACGCGCGTGGCCTGTTCGTGCTCGGCGCGCAGCCGGAAACCCGGCCATGACCGCGGCATCCTCAGATCGTCCCCTGACGGTCTTCGTGGTGGCGGGCGAGGAGTCCGGGGATCAACTGGGCGGCGCCTTGATGGAAGGGCTGGTGCGGCTCGCGCCGGGCCCCGTGCGGTTCTTAGGGGTCGGCGGAACGCGAATGGCGGCGTCCGGTCTCACCTCACTGTTTCCCATGGATGATCTGACCGCCATCGGCTTTGGTCAGGTGATCGCCAAATTGCCCCTGATCCTGCGGCGGATGTCAGAAACGGTGGAAGCCATCGTTGCGGCGCGCCCCGATCTTCTGGTGCTGGTGGACGCACCGGACTTCACGCACCGCGTGGCGGCGCGCGTGCGTCGGCGCCTGCCGGATCTGCCCATCCTCAAATATGTCTCGCCCACCGTATGGGCGTGGCGCCCGGGGCGCGCACGGGCCATGCGGCCGCATTTCGACCAGCTGTTGGCGCTTCTCCCGTTTGAGCCGGACGTCCATCAAAGGCTCGGTGGCCCGCCCACGCTCTATGTGGGTCACCCCCTCTTAGAGCGGCTGGACGTGCTTCGCCCGTCGGCCACGGAGCGGGCGCGACGCGCGGCGCGGCCCTATCGCATTCTCGTTCTCCCAGGCAGCCGCCGCTCCGAAATCGCAAGGCTCGGTGACGTGTTCGGCCGGGCGATCGGCCTCGTGGCAGCTGGACGGGAGGCCGAGTTCGTTTTGCCCACCTTGCCGCACCGGCTCCAAGAGGTTGAGGCGGCCGTCAGTTCCTGGCCCGTCCGCCCGCGGATCGTGACGTCGGAGGGGGAGAAATACGCCGCATTCCGTACCGCGCGGGCAGCGCTCGCGGCCTCGGGTACGGTGACATTGGAGCTGGCGCTCGCGGGCGTCCCCACTGTTGCGGCCTATCGCGTCGCGGGCTGGGAGGCGATCATCGCGCCTTATGTGCTGACCATCCCGAGCGTCATCCTGCCCAATCTCGTGCTGGGCGAGAATGCGGTGCCGGAATTCCTCCAGCATGATTGCACGCCGGAAAAGCTGGCCTCGGCCCTGGATGCAATCCTGGCTGACAGCCCGGAGCGTCGTGCCCAGCTCTCCGCTTTCGAGCGGCTAGACGCCATTTTCGGCATCGATGGCGAGCCGCCGAGCCTGCGGGCCGCTTCGGCCGTTCTTGCTGCGCTGCGCGCCTGACCATATTTCCCAAGCACAAAATGAAAGGGCGCCGAACCGGTCGGCGCCCTTCTTGATTAAAAAGATGCCCCCTTAAGAAGAGACATCGATCCTCACTTGCGCTTTGCCATGGCCACATAATCGCGGCGGGCCGCGCCGGTGTAGAGCTGACGGGGACGGCCGATGCGCTGGCTCGGATCCTCGATCATTTCCTTCCACTGGCCGATCCAGCCCACGGTGCGGGCGAGAGCGAACAGCACCGTGAACATGGCGGTCGGGAAGCCCATCGCCTTCAGTGTGATGCCCGAATAGAAGTCGATGTTCGGATAGAGCTTCTTCTCGATGAAGTACTCATCGTGCAGCGCGACGCGCTCCAGCTCCACCGCCACGTCCAGCAGCGGATCATCCTTGATGCCGAGTTCGGACAGGACCTCGTGGCAGGTCTGCTGCATGATCTTCGCGCGCGGGTCGTAATTCTTGTAGACCCGGTGACCGAAGCCCATGAGGCGGAACGGATCGTTCTTGTCCTTGGCGCGGTTTACGAATTCCGGAATCCGCTCGGGGCGGCCGATTTCCGTGAGCATCTTCAACGCCGCCTCGTTGGCGCCGCCATGGGCGGGACCCCAGAGGCAAGCAACGCCGGCGGCGATGCAGGCGAAGGGATTGGCACCCGAGGAGCCCGCCAGACGCACCGTGGAGGTGGAGGCGTTCTGCTCGTGGTCCGCATGGAGGATAAAGATCTTGTCCAGCGCACGCGAGAGCACCGGGGAGACCTTATAATCCTCGCAGGGTACCGCGAAGCACATTCGCAGGAAGTTGGACGAATAATCAAGGTCGTTCTTCGGATACACGAACGGCTGGCCGATATGGTACTTATAGGCCATCGCGGCAAGCGTCGGCATCTTCGCAATCATGCGGATCGATGCGATCAGGCGCTGCTGCGGGTCCGAGATATCGGTGGAGTCGTGATAGAAGGCCGACAGTGCGCCAACGCAGGCCACCATGATCGCCATGGGGTGCGCGTCGCGGCGGAAGCCGGTGAAAAAGCGGTTCATCTGGTCATGCACCATGGTGTGGCGCGTGACCGACATGTCGAAATCCGCCTTCTGCTCGGCGGTCGGCAGTTCACCGTAGAGAAGCAGGTAGCAGGTCTCGAGGAAATCGCCGTTTTCGGCGAGCTGCTCGATGGGATACCCGCGGTAGAGGAGAACGCCCTCATCACCGTCGATATAGGTGATCTGGCTTTCACACGACGCGGTCGAGGTGAAGCCCGGGTCGTAGGTGAACATCCCCGTCTGGCCATAGAGCTTGGAGATGTCCATCACGTCGGGGCCGATGGTCCCGTGCTTGACGGGAAGATCCCAGCTCTTGTCCCCCACTGTGAGCTTCGCGGATGCGGTGTTCGGGGTGGCGTCCATGAGGTCTCCCATCATACGGCTGTGTGATACCGCTATCGCAGGTGCGAAAGGTTCGACGGCAGTCCTAAACCCTCCCCAATTTTGCCGCAAGCGTGACCATGCGCGAAGCGGTGGCAGGGACGCCAAAAGCGCGAAAGTTCAAGGGCGTTGATGACCGAACGACACGGCTGAAAAGACAAAAGGCCCGGCGCAGGGCCGGGCCTTTGTCTGTGCTTTGGCGCCGGTCACTCGGTGACGGCGGGAGGGGTGCTCGGGCGCAGCTTCTTGAAGGAAGCGGCGACCCGCGCCTTGGCGGTGCGCCACGTGGCGAAGTCGTTCAGGGGCGAACTCTCGGCCAGACCGATCACCGCGGCCGCCAGAAAAGGCAGGCTCTGGATGGCAAGGGCGAGCGCATAAAGGTCCACTTCGCGCACCGTGTGCCAATTGGTGAAATGCAGCACCAGCGCGCTCACCATCAGCAGGCTGCCCATCACCGCCTCCGGCAAAGCCGGGAAGGAGCGGGCGGCGCCCGCCAGCCAGTTGTTGCCCTTGGCGGTGCGGGCGAAGGCGAGATCCTTGTAGCGGAAGCCGTCGAACACCGCTTTCGCCACCGTGAACTGCACCGCCATGGCCGCAATGGCCGCCCCCAGCATGCGCACCGGCGTGGTTGCAACACGCATCCGATACAGGGCCGTGAAATGCAGCACATAGACCAGGAACGTGGTGATGATGGGTAGCGTCAGCACATAGGCGGGCACCGAGATGCCAAGGGCGATGACGAAGGGCACGAAGGCGAGCGAGAGCACTGCGGCCAGCGCGCCCACCGACTCCGCGCCGAGCCAGGTCACCCAGCCGAGCAGGAAGTTCCGACGCTGCGCGGCCGTGAGGCGGGACGCGCCGGGCAGGAAGCGGCGCCAGTGCTTGCGAATGATCTGGAAGCCGCCGTAGGCCCAGCGGTGACGCTGCTTCTTAAAGGCTTCGAACGTGTCGGGCAGCAGGCCCCAGCCATAGCGGCGACGGGTATAGTGAGTCTTCCAGCCATTTTCCGCGATGGTCAGGCCGAGATCCGTGTCTTCGCAGATGGTGTCGGACGACCAGGAACCCGCTTCCATCATGGCCGCGCGGCGGATGAGGCACATGGTGCCGTGGACGACGATGGCGTCATCCTCGTTGCGCTGGACCATGCCGATATCGAAGAAGCCGGCATATTCGGCATTCATCGCCTCATGCATGGGCGAGAGATAGCCGTCGCGGTGATCCTGAGGCGCCTGGACGAGACCCACGGTCGGGTCTTCGAACACGGGGACGAGGTCCTTCAGCCAATCGGCATGCACCACATAGTCCGCATCGATCACGCCGATGATCTCGGCGTCCGGGGCCGTATGCTCCAGCGCGATGCGCAGGGCGCCGGCCTTGAAGCCCGACATCTTCTCGATATTCAGGAACTTGAATCGCTCGCCGAGCAGTTCGCAATGCGCGCGGACCGGCTCGACCATCGCGGGGTCGGGCGTGTTGTTCAGCACAACGACGCATTCCAAATTGGGCCATTCGAGCCGCGCAACGGCATCAAGCGTCTGCTTCAGCATTTCCGGCGGCTCGCGATAGGCCGGAATGTGAATGGAGACCTTCGGGAAGCGGGTGGGGACCGTGCGGGGGCGCAATTCCACCAGCCGCTCGGGCGCCCGGCCGAAGACGATCGCCGTCAATTCCTCGAAGCGGTAGAGGATCACAATGACCAGCGGACCCAGCAGCAGCAGGGACATGACGGCGGTCACATAATTGCCGCCCGTCACGTAATGCGAGCCCCAATGGTCGACGACCAGCGCCACCCAGGCGCCGACGCCGCAGGCCGCAGCGCCGAGGGCTGCCGCTTGCGAAGCAGTGATGCGCCGCATGCCGAGCATGGGAAGGCAGAAGGCGAAGCCCAGCAGCACGGCCAGGATCGCGGTTCGCCCATAGCTGCGCTGTTCCAGAGGACCGGTCAGAGGGAACTTCAGGTGGCGGTCGGCATCAAAGATGCCCCAATATTGGCCCACCGAGCCTTCGAAGCTCTTCCACGGCGCATCGAAGGCCTCGATGATATTGTAATCAATGCCGAGCGCGTCCGCGCGGGACGTAAAGGTGCGGATCACATTGGCCTGCGCCAATTCGCCCGGAACGGCGGCGTCGCGGTTATAGCCCGCGCTCGGCCAGCCGAACTCGGCGATCACGATACGCTTGCCGGGATAAGCCGCGCGCAGACGATTATAAATGTCGATGGATCGGTCCACGACATTCTCGGCGGTCACGCCTTCCCAGTAGGGCAGGATATGGGCGGCGATGTAATCCACGGCCGAAACCAGTTCCGGGTGGTCCAGCCATACGTTCCAGATCTCGCCGGTGGTGACCGGCACATTGGTCTGCCGCTTCACGGAGCGGATGAGCTCCGCCATCTCCGCCGCCGACTTTTCACCGCGGAAGATGGTTTCGTTGCCGACCACCAGAGATTCCACGTTGGAATTCTGCTTGGCGAGGCCAACGGCATTCTGAATTTCAAGCTGGTTGCGCGTCTCGTCCTTGTCGATCCAGGCGCCCACCGAAACCTTCAATCCCCGCTCAGCCGCGATGGCGGGAATGAGCTCCAAGCCCATGGTGGACGAATAGGTGCGGATGGCGCGGGTATAATTGGCCACCGCATCCACATCCGAACGGATCTGGCTCGCGGTCACGGCCGGGCCCTTGTCCGGATGCCGGACACTGCGGTCATACGGCGCGAAGGACAGGCTCGAAAAACGCTCGGTCACCGCAGGCGCGCTGGCCTCGGGGCGCAAGGAATACCAGATCGCAGCGTGAAAACCGGTCACGACAGCAATTACGGCTGCGGCAGCAGCAAGGCCGGGACGCATGGCGGGGACCTACTCGAAAGGGAAATACGAACCGTCAACGAAAGCGTCCGGCAACGGTTCCACCCGGACGCCACGGAGCACCCTTTCGACCTGCCCCACCGGTCGGCACCGCCCCTTTTTACGCGGCGGTGCACTGAGACACTAAACCTCTCAAATAAAGAGGTAAATGGGGACTGTGGCAGCCGTTCGGCAGGCCGGCGGCATTGCCAAGGTCTAATTATTGCGCAGGTGCAGCAACATAGTCCGGATTAACCCAACATTGCTGGACCCGGCCGGTGAGCCGTTCCTGCGTTTTCGGGTCGATGTTGCCCTGGCGCACCAGGCAACGGAAGGCGAGTTTCAGGTGCTCGGTCGGGCAGCCGAACTTCTCATAAAGGTCAAGGTGGCGGCGGGCGGTATCAATATCGTCCCGCCACAGCAGCGAGGCGATGCGCCGGCCGGTCCACACGCATTCGGGAAGTCCTGCGCTGCCGGGCAGGAGACGGGCCGCCTCAGCGAATTCTTCCACGGAGCGCTTCTGCGCCTCCCGGGCCGCCTGTTGCTCGGGGGTCATCTGTTGGTCCGGCTGTGCCGGCTTCTGGTCCGGAGTGGATTGGGCGGCTGCAGGAGCAGCGCACGCAAGGAAAACGGCGCCCGCAAGCAGAGCGATACGAAAACGGTCCATGACGGCCATGAAGTTCGAGGCTGATGAGCGGAAGGCTTTCCGCGACGACACGTTAGAAGAAGGCGGTCAATTTGTCAGCATGACGACATGCGGTTTGCGCAGGTCAGGGGCCGCCCTTCACAGCGCGCGCGGGACGCTTTATGTCGCAGAGGCCCGGCCGGTCGGGTCCGAGAGAAATCATGCCGCTGTCCGATCGCACGTCTGGTGCTGCTTCTGACCTCACGATTCCCGTCGGCCTGCTTGCCGCGGTCTTGCTCGCAATCGTCGGATATTGGGCTTGGATGGGGCAGCCGGTCGTGATGCCCGCTTCGCCACTCGCGGCAGGCCAGAAGCTCCCTTGCGTATCCTATGCGCCGTTCCGGGACGGTCAGTCGCCGCTGCAAGGCGGGACGCCGATCCCCGAGGCTCAGATCGACGAGGATCTGGCGCAACTGGCCAAAGTCACGTCCTGCGTGCGGACCTATTCGGTCGAACTCGGCCTCGACAAGGTGGCGCCGCTCGCCAAGAAGCACGGGCTCAAAGTGTTTCAGGGGGTCTGGCTGTCCAGCGACCAGAAAAAGAACCGGGCGGAGGTTGAAGCGGGAATTGCCCTGGCAAACCAGTATCCGGACACCATCTCGGCGCTCATTGTCGGCAACGAGGTAATGCTGCGCGGCGAATTGTCGGCCGCCGACATTTCGACCCTCCTGAAGGAGGTGCGCGCCCGAGCCGGAGGCGTGCCCGTGACCTATGCGGATGTGTGGGAATTCTGGGAGCGCGCCAAGGCGCTGTCGAATGACGTGGACTTCGTGACCGTCCATATCTTGCCCTATTGGGAAGACCTCCCGGTGTCGGCGAAGGAGGCCGGCGCCCATATCGACCGCATCCGCCAGCATGTGGCCGACCAGTTTCCCGGCAAGGAAATCCTCATCGGCGAGACCGGCTGGCCGAGCGCCGGTCGCATGCGCGAGGGCGCCCTGCCTTCCCCGGCGGATCAGGCCCTGGTCTTGCATGACGTGCTGAAACTTGCGCGGGAGAAAGGGTATCGCGTCAATGTCATCGAAGCGTTCGATCAGCCTTGGAAGCGGCGCAATGAAGGAACGGTCGGCGGTCACTGGGGTCTGATCGACAGCACGGACCGTCAGGAAAAATTCCAGTGGGGCCAGGCCGTCAGCAATCATCCCCGCTGGCAAGCCCAAGCCGGGGCGGGCGTCGCCCTCGCGCTCGCAGCCTTTGCGTTTGCTGTGTATGGCGCGCGACGGGCACGGCGCACGGAAGGGCGGGGTCCCACGCGGACCGCGTGGCTGGGCGTCGCGGCGATTGTGCTTGCCGGCGGCGTCACCATCGGCGCCACTTTGGCCGCGCTGCCGCTGGAAAGCCTCGGCTGGGTGGGGTGGACCCGCAACGGTGCGCTGATGGCGCTTTCAATTGCGGCGACGCTGCTTTTCTGCGGTTTCGTCACACGCGGGACGGCACTTCCGTCCCTGGCGATCGGCCTCGACTTTAACAATGCACGACAGGCCAGCGGCAGGGCGCGCCTGCTGTCGCTCCTGTTCGCCCTCTCGGTCCTCGCCATCGGCGAAGTCGCGTTCGAGCTGGTTTTCGACCCTCGCTATAAGGATTTTCCGGTGAATCCCCTGACGCCCGTGGCGCTCGGGCTCGCCATTCTGTCTGTCCTCCGGCCACCTGAGGGCGCGGGCGCCGGGCTGGCGGAGCGCTTCGCCTTCTGGGGCCTGCTGCTCGCCGCAATCTATGTTCCGCTCAATGAGACGCTGGCCAATTGGCAGGCCACGTGGTTCGGCCTGATCTGCCTTGCGCTCACCTTCACGCTGTCGCGTGTCCTGGCCGCGCGAGCGAAAGGATGAGGATCATCGCCGCGATCGCGCCGGCGATATTGTTGTAGAGAACGAGGCTGATGCCGGCAAAGGCGAGGCCGAAGGCGAGGGCAGGGACGCTCGGGCGGACGAACTGAACGATCGCGCCCGCCAAAGCGAGCCCTCCGAACACCGACCAGCCGAACAGCGCGATGACAATGGATCGCATCTGGCATTGCGCGCTTTTCAATCCGGCGTCGCAGGCAAGCCCCACCACCGAAGGCTCGATCACGAGATAGCGCACATAAAGCGCCCAACCCGTGGCGGCCATGGTGAGGAAAATGAGCCAGTTCATGGCCCGGGGGCTTGGGGTGAAGGTGGATGTCAGCATATCTGGTCCCGGTATCCGTCCTTTTGACGCGGCGGACAGGATGAAGAGGCGCCGACTTCACCCAAAACCGACATCCGATGCAAGCGGCACCACACGGGTCGCGCCCCGCGCCGTGAGGAAGCCATTGCCGAGCGGGTCATTTTGATCCAAGGCAAGGGCGCTGCAACGGCGGCGATGGAACGGTCCGGAGTTTGACCATGAGTGGGCGCAGTCTTTTGGTGATCGTGTTGGCCGCGGGCGAGGGCACGCGGATGAAATCCCGGCTCCCCAAGGTTCTGCATAAGATCGCCGGCTTCTCCATGCTGCGCCATGTTCTCGTCGCTGCGCAGGCCGCCGGCGCGACCCGCCTCGCCGTGGTCGTGGGGCCGGACCGAGACGATGTTGCGGCAGAAGCGCATGCCATCGCGCCCGACGCCCAGGTCTTTGTTCAAAAGGAACGTCTTGGAACCGCTCATGCGGTGCTCGCCGCCCGCGCCGCCTTGGAGCAGGGGGCGGATGATGTGCTGATCCTCTATGCCGACACCCCTCTGGTTCGAGCCGAAACGCTGCTCTCTCTGCGGGCGCCGCTGGCGAAGGGCGCAGCCGTTGCCGCGCTCGGTTTTCACGCCGTCGACCCGTCCGGCTATGGACGTCTTATTGTGAATGGCGGGGACTTGGTGGCGATCCGTGAGGACAAGGAAGCCAGCCCCTCTGAGAAATTGATCGATTTCTGCAATGCCGGCCTGATGGCCCTCGCCGGCGCCAAAGCTCTTTCGCTTCTGGAGGCCGTGGGCAACGCGAATTCCAAGCATGAATTCTATCTGACAGACGTGGTGGAGATCGCGAACGCGCGGGGTCTTTCCGCCGCCACGGCGCAAGCGCCTCTGGAGGAAGTGGCGGGGGTTAACAGCCGCGTCCAACTGGCCGAGGCTGAGGCGATCATGCAGCGCCGGCTGCGCGAAGCGGCAATGGTGGGTGGGGCGACGCTTGTCGCGCCCGAGACGGTCTTTCTGTCTGCGGATACGCAGCTCGGCCGGGATGTGCTTGTGGAGCCGCATGTGGTGTTCGGCCCGGGCGTGAGCGTGGCGGACGATGTCACCATTCATTCCTTCTGCCACCTGGAAGGCGCGACTCTGGAAAGCGGGGTGTCCATCGGCCCCTATGCGCGTCTGCGCCCTGGCACGCGGCTCGATGCCGATGTGCGTATCGGCAATTTCGTGGAGACCAAGGCGTCCCATCTGGAGCGGGGCGTGAAGGTGAACCACCTGTCCTATGTGGGCGATGCCCATGTGGGAGAGGGCAGCAATCTCGGGGCGGGCACCATCACCTGCAATTATGACGGCTACTCCAAATTCCGCACCGAGATCGGGTCGAACGCTTTCATCGGGGTCCACTCGGCTCTGGTCGCTCCGATCACCATCGGGGACGGTGCTTATGTGGGAACGGGCTCGGTCATCACCGAAAATGTGCCCGCCGATTCCCTCGCACTCGCCCGGGGACGGCAGGTGACCAAGGAAGGGCGCGCCAAGG
>JASBUY010000395.1 GCA_030147645.1 Aquabacter sp.
ATGACGCCCAGCACCAGCGCGCCCGCCTTATAATCGGCAAGCTCCGCACCAGTCGGGCGGCGCACCTTCAGCACCACGTCGGCGCCCGCGAGCGCCTCGCGCGCGGAAGGGGCGATGGTGGCACCGGCGGCTTCATAGTCCGCGTCGGTAATGCCCGACTTCAGGCCGGCGCCAGATTGCACCACAAACGTGGCGCCAAGGCCCACCAGCCGCTTGACCGTGTCCGGGGTCGCAGCGACCCGCGGCTCGCCGAGATCAACCTCGGCGGGTACAGCGATTTTCATTGAAACGTCTCCGAGGCCCTAGGGCGCGATTCAGAGGAGGAAAATCCACATCAGGACCATGAGGATGGCAAGAGCCAGCGTTCCCCATTTGGCGAGATGGGTAAAGAGCGCGTAGGTGCGCGCATGCTCTTCGTAATCGTTGCCTTCGGCGGCGGCGTATTCCAGCGTGCCGTGTTCGGCCATGGCGTCTTCCCCCTAGCATGCGGTAGCTCTGGCCCTTTAGCTGAGAAGGGCAACTGTGGCAACTCGCGCTGGTGTACAATATACCAAATCACGACGGATTCAATGGCTTCGCAAGCGCGAGGAAGCATCTTTTTGTTCTTGATTTGTTCCTGCCTTCGCGTAGCATGCAGTTATGGCCTCACCCTACGAAATCAGCGCCTTAAACGTCCCGCCCGCGCATGCCGCCGCTGCTGCGCTGCCGCAAGGCGCGGCTTCGGCCGCGGCGGTGCCTGCTCCCGGTGCGGTGAAAAAAAAGACGCGCGCCGCGCGGATTTTCGGGCGGCTCGCGGATGAGCGCGCCGCAGCGGCCAAGTCCGGCGAGAGGGACGCAAGCGAGGCCGCGAGGGAGGGGGATTGCGGAACCGGGGTGGAGGCGGAGCGCCGGCGCGGGCGCGGCGCGGTCTCCAACGCCGCGGGCCGCTTCGAGCCGGCGGCGCGCATCCTCTTCGACGATGGCTGGCACACGCTGGAGGACCTGCCCCCGCTGCGCACCGAGGTGACGGCGGAGCGGGCGCGCACCGTCATTACCCGCAACCAGTCTCCCGACATCGGCTTCGACCGGTCCATCAACGCCTATCGCGGCTGCGAGCACGGCTGCATCTATTGCTTCGCCCGGCCGACCCACGCCTATCACGGCCTCTCGGCGGGGCTCGATTTCAAGACCAAGCTGTTCGTCAAGCCGGACGCGCCCGAACTGCTGGCGCGCGAACTCTCCCATCCCGGCTACAAGCCGCGCACCATCGCGCTCGGCACCAACACCGATCCCTACCAGCCCATCGAGAAGCAATATGAGGTGACACGGCGCATCCTCGAAGTGCTGCGGGATTTCGGTCATCCCGTGGGCATCGTGACCAAATCGGGCCTGATCGCGCGCGATCTCGACATCCTTTCCGACCTCGCCGCGCGCGACCTCGTGAAGGTGGCCATCTCCGTCACCACCCTGGACCACAAGCTGGCGCGGGCCATGGAGCCGCGCGCCGCCTCACCCGGCCGGCGGCTGGAGACCATCCGCCGCCTGTCGGACGCCGGCATCCCCACCGCCATCCTGACAGCGCCGCTCATTCCTGCCCTGAACGACATGGAGATCGAGCGGCTGCTGGAGGCGGGCAAGGAGGCCGGCGCCCGCGAGGCCGGCTATGTCACCCTTCGCCTGCCGCTTGAAATCGCCGATCTGTTCAAGGAGTGGCTGGTGGCGAATGTCCCGGACAAGGCCCGGCATGTCATGGCGCTGGTGCGCGACATGCACGGGGGCAAGGATTACGATTCCGCCTTCGGCACACGGGGAAAGGGCATCGGCCCCTATGCCTGGACGCTTGGCCGCCGCTTCGAGATTGCGGCGCGCCGGCTCGGGCTCGCCGGGCGGGGGCTGAAACTGACCACGTCCCATTTCCGCAGCCCGGCCCAGGCCGGCGAGCAATTGTCCCTGTTCTGACGCCTTAGAGCATGCGCCGATCAGCCTGCATCGCAGGCTGATCGGATCACGCATTTTCCATCCATAAGTGAGAGGGCGAGTCACCGACCGGATTTCTGCAATCTGATCGGATCGCGCTTTAGGAGCCGCCGATGTCCGAAACTCTATCGCAAAAGGGGCCGGCGGCGCTGTCGTCCGGTTTGCGCCTCTCCCTCGTCACGCTCGGCGTGGCGGATCTTGCGCGGGCCATTGCCTTCTATGAAGCGCTCGGCCTTCAACGCCGGGCGCGCGGCTATGAGGGCGTCGCCTTCTTCGATGCGGGTGGCGCGGTGCTCAGCCTGTTTCCGCGCGGCGACCTCGCCGCCGATGCCGGGCTCGCGAACGGGACCCTTTCGGGCTTCTCAGGGCTCGCACTCGCCTGCAATGTCTCCAGCGAAGCGGAGGTGGACGACTTGCTCGCACGCGCCGTGTCGTTGGGCGCAGACTTGGTGAAAGCGGGGCAGACGGTCTTCTGGGGCGGCTATTCCGGTTATTTCCGGGACCCGGACGGCCATCTTTGGGAAGTGGCCTTCAATCCCTTCGCCCCCTTCGATGCGGCGGGGCATCTCGTGCTCCCGGACTAGAGCATGCGCCGATCAGCCTGCACCGC
>JASBUY010000441.1 GCA_030147645.1 Aquabacter sp.
CTCCCCTCACCCCAACACCTTCCCTCTGTTCATCAGCCCCTGCGGGTCCAGCGCGCCCTTCAACCGGCGCATGAGGGCGAGTTCGGCTTGCGGCTTGTAATGGGCGAGTTCCGGTGCGCGGTAGCGGCCGATGCCGTGTTCGGCGGAGATGGAGCCGGCATATTTGGCCACCACGTCATGCACCGTGCGGTTCACCGCCGCCTTGTCGGTGCCGTCCGCGATCAGCACGTTGAAATGGATGTTGCCGTCGCCCAGATGGCCGAACATGTTGGCGCGGCAGCCGGGCAGCGCGCGGGCGACCTCCGCCTCCGCCTCGGCGAGGAAAGCGGGCATGTCGGCGATGGGCACGGAGACGTCGTGCTTCACGCTCGGCCCCTCGCGCTGCTCGGCCTCGGTGATGTGCTCGCGCAGCGCCCAGAGCTGGCGCGCCTGGGTCTCGGAGGCCGCGACCACGCCGTCGGTGGCCTCGCCCGCCTCAAGGGCGCCCGCGAGCACGCTCTCCATAGCTTCCTCGATGCCCGACAGGCAGGAATCCGCCTGCATCAGCACCACCCAGGGGGCGGCGGCGAGCGGGGCCTTCAGATCGCAATTGCGGGCAAGCAGATCGAAGGAGAGGCCGCAGATGAGTTCGAATGCGCTCACCTGGTCGCCGATCTCCTCCTGCGCCCGCGCCAGCAGCGAAAGCGCCGCTTCCGGGCTCGGCACGGCGAGCAGCGCGGTCACCTTGTGGCGCGGCGCCGGCACGAGGCGCAGCACCGCCGCCGTGACGAGGCCGAGCGTGCCCTCCGAGCCGATGAAGACCTGCTTCCAGTCATAGCCCGCATTGTCCTTGCGCAGATGGCGCAGGCCGTTGATGAGCGTGCCGTCGGGCAGCACCACTTCCAGCCCCAGCACCAATTGCCGCGTCATGCCGTAGCGCAGCACATTGATGCCGCCCGCATTGGTGGAGATGATGCCGCCGATCTCGGCCGTGCCCTCCGCGCCGAGGCTGACCGGCAGGAGCCGGCCGGCGGCAGCGGCCGCCTGCTGGGCGGTCTGGAGCACGCAGCCCGCCTCCACCTCGATAAGCATGCCCACCTTGTCCACGGTGCGGATGGCGTTCAGGCGGGACAGCGACAGCACGATCTGCGGCCCCTCCCCCGCCGGCACCGACCCGCCGGCGAGACTCGTATTGCCCCCCTGGGGCACGATGCCGACCCCCGCCTGCGCGCAGGCCGCCACCACGCCGGCCACCTCCTGCGCGGTGCGCGGGCGCACCACGGCCAGCGCCTCGCCCCGGAACAGGCCGCGCCAATCGACCAGATGGGGGGCCATGTCGGCGGGGTCCGTCACGAGACCCCGGGCATCGAGGCCGGAGGCGAGGCGGGCGAGAAAGTCTTCTGACTTAAGGGCGATGTTCATGGGGTAATTACGCAGGCCAAAGAGGGAATAAGGGTCGCGTAAGCGCGTCATTCGGCGCGGGCGACCGGCGGAAATCCATACAATCGGGCCGGATTGTGGACCAGCACCTGGTCCCGCAGCGCCCCCTCCCCCGCCCAATCGGGGAGGATGGCCAGCATGTCCTCGGTCTGGATCATCGGCCCGGCGACCGAGACATGGGGCCAGTCCGTGCCCCACACACAGCGCTCCGGCGCCGCCTCCAGCAGGGCATGGGCGAAAGGGCGCACATCGCGGTAGGGCGCGCCTTCGGCGGAAAAAAGATAAGGCCCGGAAAGCTTTACCCAAGCCCGCCGGTCCCGCATCAAGGCGATCAGCACCTGAAATCCCGGCTCACCGGGGCCCGAGGGCGTATGGGCCCAGCCCATATGCTCGAACACCACCTCCACCGGCAGCCGGGCAATCCGCGACCCCACGGCGGCGAGGGCGCGGACATCCATCAGCACCTCGATATGCCAGCCCAGCGGCGCGATCCGCCGCGCCAGCCGCTCCATGGCCTCCATGGAAATATCCCCACCCAACTGGGTGTTGATCCGAACGCCGCGCACGCCATCGCCCGCGAGCGCTTCCAGGTCGCGGTCCGTAACGTCTTGAGAGACAACGGCGATTCCGCGCAGGCGCTGGGGGTGCGCGCGCAGGCTCGCGAGCATGCAGCGATTGTCCGTGCCATAGACGCTGATCTGCACCACCACCCCCCGCTCAATGCCGAGCGCATCATGCATGGCCAGTCCGTCGGCCTCGGTCGCCGGCGGCGGGGTATAATTGCGTGTCGCCACCATGAGATAGCGCTCATGGGGTCCGACGATTTGAAAGTGAGAATCGCAGGCGCCCGCCGGCATTGGAAAATCTGGACGGCGCACCACCGGGAGCGTCGCCGGACAGGACGGCGGCAGGCGCGACAGCATGCTCACGGGACACTCTCCCGTTCCGCCGGCTCATCGTGGCCGCTGAGGCCAAGCCGTTCCTGCGCCTGGGATAAATGCGCCCGCATAGCGCGCTCCGCCCGCTGGGGCGCGTGCGCGGCGACCGCCTCGAGCACCGCCTCGTGCTCCAGCTGAACCGCCGCGATATGGTCGGGATACCGCTCACGGGTATTGGACCGCGCGAGCGCGATCACCTCGCGTAGATTGGCGCCGAGAAAGGCGAGAAAGCTTTCCAGATAAGGATTCTTGGACGCCGCAGCGACCGCCTGATGGAACCTTCGATCCGCTTCCGCGCCGTCCAGCCCCGCTTCCAGGTCCGCGCGTAGCTCTTCAATGGCCTTCTCGATCGCGGCAATGGCAGGCGCATCCGCATGGACCGCCGCAAGGCTCGCTGCCGCACCCTCGACCGCGACCCGCAATTGGAAAATATGGCGCAACCCACTCGGCGACAACGCAGGTTCCGCCAGCCGGAACAGACCCTTGCCGGGGTCCGCCTTGACGAAGGCGCCGAGCCCCTGGCGGGTCTCCACCAGTTCGTCGGACTTCAGCCGCGACATCGCCTCGCGGATCACCATGCGCGAGACGGCGAAACGCTCGGAGAGTTCCTTCTCGGATGGCAGGCGCTGCCCGGCCGCAAAGTCGCCGGCGCGGATCGCCTCGCCGAGGCGGCTCGCCACTTCATCGGACAAACGGGGTGCACGCGGGATGCTCAAAACCATGTCTTCCGGTTATCATACAAGCGAAACACCGGCAACGCGCAGGCCTCCGCTTCTGAGGCGGGGCTTGCGTCGTTCGATCAATACACGGTGTGTTACCGACAGTGGGGGCGGCGCTTTGGTCCGGCTCAACGGGCCGCGCGCAAGGCCGCGCCGCCGCGATGATGCACATGGGTGATGGCCACAGCCAGGGCGTCGGCGGCATCCTCGGTCTTCGGGTCGGCGGCCGGCAGGAGAACGCGGATCATCATGCGGATCTGCTGTTTCTCGGCCCGGCCGGCCCCGACCACCGTCTTCTTCACGAGCAGAGGGGCGTATTCGGCCACCGGCAAACCCGCCTGGGCAGGCGCGAGCAGGACGACGCCGCGTGCCTGCCCGAGCTTGAGCGTCGAGGAGGGGTTCATGTTGACGAACGTCTCCTCCACCGCCGCTTCATGGGGCGAAAACTGGCGGATCACCGCGGCAAGTCCTTGATGCAGCAGCACCAGGCGCTCGGCCATGGGCAGGGTTTCGGGCGGCAGAATGGTTCCGCACGCCACATGGACGAGGCGGGAGCCTTCGGCGTCCACGACGCCCCAGCCGGTGCGGCGCAAGCCGGGATCAAGGCCGATGATGCGAATCAGGCGCGACATGGCGGCATCATGGGCGCGGCGGGCACCCGGCGCACCTGCCCTCCCCACACCCGCTAGGTTCCCGAGCTTTGGGCGGGCTTCACCGGAGGCGGGGGCTGGAACGCGACGGGCTGGGCCGCCGTCGGCTGAGGCTTCGCGGCCACGGGCGCGGAGGCCGGTGCGAGCGCCGCTTTGGCGGGCGCAGACGCCGGCGGGGAGGCCGGAGCGGCGAGCGTCGCGGGAGCGCCGGCGGGCTGAAGCGCGGTCGACGCGGATTGAGGCGGAGGCGCGGCGATCTGCGCGGTCGGCACGCCCGCCTGCGCGGTCGCCGGAAGGTTCCATTCTGGCTTCGCCGAGACGGTATTGGCTTTCGCGTCCGGCACGGCGGGAACAAAGGCCGCGGCCATGGCCTGCGCGCGCGTCAGCAATGCCGCGTCGGCGCGGCGCGCCACCTCGTCACGCTTGCGGGCCGACGACGTGTCCCCCTGGGCGGCCGCGACCGCAAACCATTTGAAGGCCTCGACGAGGTCCGTCTCTCCCGCGAGCCCACGCGCATAGATGACGCCGAGATTGTGCTGGCTGTCCGCGAGGCCCTGCTGGGCGGCCTTGCGGAACCAGGAGACGGCGCCCGCCCAATCCGGCTGCCCATCGACGCCTTCCGTCGCCAGGACCCCCAGATTGTGCATGGCCCGCAGGTTTCCACGCTCCGCCGCAAAGGCGTAAAGCCGGCGGGCCTCGATGGTGTTGCGTGCGGAATATTCGTAAAGAGTGCCAAGCCGATAGGCGGCCGGCACCGAGCCGCGCGCCACCGCAACCGACAGCCACTTCATCGCGGCGTCGGGATTGGCGTCCACCCCGCGTCCATCGGCGAACCGAACGCCGATCTCGTAGGCGGCCTGCGCATCGTCCCCCAAGGCCGCCGTACGCAAAGCGTCTGAGACGGGCGGCATGGGCAGGCTGGCTGCGTCGGGGGCTTTCACCGGAACAGCAGCGGCGGGCGCGCCCGCGAGCGCGACACCGGGAGACGTCGGCGTTGCTGGGGTGGTGCGCGCATAGGAGGCGGCGGGGCGGGCGATCTGGAGAACCGTGACGCCGGCAAGGCCCACGGCCGCGACCAGAACGGCGGCACGACTCGCGAAGAACATCAGCCGCCGCGCGCGCCCTTTCGCCGCCACCGGCGCGGAGCGGGTTTCTGTGCGCTCCACCGCTGCAAGCCAGTCAGCCCGCGCGGCAGGGGAGCCCGCCGCATGGACATCGCCCAAGGCGCCATCGAAGATGGGTCGGTCGAGATCCACATCGAAGGGCTGGAAATCTTCCGGACGCGTGCCCAGAGGCTCGCGCTGGCGCGCCGGTCGCACGATTTCAAGATCCGCGAGACCTTGAAGCTCGGCCTCGGCGGCCCGCACGAATTCCACTTCGCGGGTCAGGAACTCCTCAGTGCGGGCTTCGAATTCCCGCTGCCGGGCCTCCAAGGCCGCAAGGCCGCGCTTCAGCCCGATCATGGCGGGCGCATCATCCCTCGCGGACAGGCGCAGGGCCACGGCCTGAATGGCCTCAGCGGAGACATCGGCCGAAGCGGCCTGGAATTCATCCATCTGGTCGCAGATGCGATGCAGTGCCTCTTCGATGCCATCCAGCCGGTCCAGCCGCTGCTGGGACGCCATGATTTGCTCGGTCAAGGCGATGAGATGACGCTCAATCACGTCCACCAGCGGCGCGAGAGCGGTTGCGTCCATGCCGGGCCGGTCGATCCGGTCGAGCAGCATGTCAACCTGTTCGCTCAGCGCCTCGGAAAACTCTTCCGGCAAAGTGCCGATTCGGTCGGAGAGGCCGTGGAGGCGCTCGCGCAGGCCCTCCATTTCGCGCTCCACCCGTTCCTGGCCGAGCAAGGTGGCCTCGGTGGCGTCGCGCACCGCGCCCGCATATTGGGTGAAGGGCACGATCACCGCCTCGGCGCGCGTTTCGGAAGCGGCCTGAAGGCGAAGCGCGCGGTCCACCGCCGCGCGCAGTTCCACCGTCTGGATTTCCAGACGGCGCATGGCGACGGGGTCAAGAGCCTTCGCATTCAAAAGGTCAATCTTGCGGCCGAGGGCCTCCACCGCGCTCTCAAGCTGGCCGGCTTGGCTCTGGCCGCCGAGGCGCGTCAGCGTCGCCCGGATGGCAGCGAGTTCATCGCGCAAAGACGGCGCTTCGGCACCACCCTCGCGGTCCGCCTGCGGGAGCGGCGGGGCCGGCGCAGGGGATACAGGCGGCAGCGAAGACCGCATCCGGGCCACCCGTTCGCGCAGCAGATCCAGCGCGCCAGGCGCGAAAGCAGGGGGAATGGGCGGCTCCATTTCGCGCGGGTCGGTCCCGAAAGCGCGATCTGATGCAGGGGTAAAAGGGTCGTTCGCCGGGACGTCCGAGTGGAAATCCTGTTCCCAGGCGGACCGGTCCAGCCTGCGCGCCGGGCCGTATGACGGGGTGTGATTGGGCTCCATGCCCGTCTCCCTGACCGGATGCCGCGCCGCAGACGGGCGGCGAATCGATCACAGAAGACTCGGCCGGTTTGGTAAACCGCCGGTTAATGCCGCTGGGGAAACCCCGGAATTGCTGGATTTTCCCCGCCAGGTAACCGTTACTTTCCCTAAGGGAGCCTGTGACCTGCTCCCGCCTCGGCCCGTATCGGCTTATGTGATTTGCAACGGCGAACGCTTGACGCCGTGAAGGATCCATTGCGGCCGGCGTGCTGCCACTGAGGAGAAGATGGATGGACGTGTCGATTTCCGGCGGCCGGGAGACCACGCTTCACCATAATGTCCATTCGGGCCTCTCCGCCTATGCTGGCGAGGAGATGCACACGATTGGCGATCTCGCCCGGGATTTCGGGGTGACGCTGCGCGCGCTGCGCTTCTATGAGGACAAGGGCCTGCTCTCGCCGCGCCGCGACGGCCTTTCCCGCCTCTATTCCGCCAAGGACCGTGACCGCCTCGCCGTCATCCTCAAGGGCAAGCGCCTCGGCTTCACCTTGGCGGAAATTCGCGGCCTCATCGCCGCCCATGAGGGCACGAGCGGTGAAGGTCTCGCCCTGACCCGCGAGCGCTGCCTCAGCCAGCTCGGCCAGTTGGAGCGCCAGCGGGCGGATATCGAGGCCGCCATCCAGGAATTGCGGGATACCGCCAACCGCCTTGCAGCCGCTTGAGGTTCTCGGGTCTCTCCTGAGCGACTTGTCGCCCGCCGGGTCCCACCGGCGGGCTTTTATTCTCGATTCAGTGTCAGCGGACCTCGAAGGGAAGATTTCCCGTCGCGGCCGCGCCCCGGCCGTCCTTCACGGTGACGAACAGGCGATAGTGGCCCGGCTCCAGATCTCCGATGGTGGCTTCGGTGGCGCCGGCATTGCGCACGGGAAAGGCGGGCGGAACAGGCTCGGCATCGCCGCCCACGCCCCGCACCTTCTGCTCCGCCATGATCTGCCACTCCACCTTGAGCGGGTCCCCGTCCGGGTCCGTTGCGGAGAGTTGCGCCCGCGCGCTCGCGCCCGGCGCAAAGCTTGCGGCCCCGTCCAGCTTCAGGGACAGGATGCGCGGGGCATGGTTTCCGGTGCCACCCGGCGTCTTTCCGCCCCAGATCTCGGCCATGGCCTCCACCGGCTCTGTCCATTCGCCGGTCGGCAGGAAAAGGCTGTGCCAGGTGGGCGTCACTTCCTGCTTCTGCCCCCAGTAAAAGGGCATCGCCGCCACTTTCGCTTGCGCAAAGCCTGAGAGATAGCGGCGCATCTTGTCCGCCTTCTCCGTGGATGTCAGTTCCACGGGCGCCCCCCAGGGCGTCTTGCCGGCCTGCCACTGGCCGAGGGCGCCAAGCTCCGTGACCAGGATCGGCCCCGTCCAGCCCTGGCTGCGCGCCCGGGCGAGGATGGAGAGCGCGCTGTCGCCATAGACATTGAGGCCCAGGAGATCGACGGACGGCGCCTGCTGCTTCAAGAGCGCGACCTTGTCCGTGCCCGTATCCGCGAGCACCGCCATGACGGGATGGGCGCCATCCAGGGTCTTGACCAGGCGCGCGGCCTCCTCGATGGCCGGCCAGACGGGCGCGGCCTGGTCGGGTGTCAGTTCCGTCTCCACCTCATTGCCGACCGCCCAGGCGAGCAGCGCGGGATGGGTGCGATAGCGCTCCACCATCTTGCGCAATTCCCCGAGCTGCGCCTCCACAGCCTGCCGGTTGCCATAATCAAAGCCGCGGCGGGGATGCTCCATCCAGAAGCCCACCACCACCTTCAATCCCGCACGCTGCGCCGCATCCAGGATTTCGCCCGGCTCCTCCCCATAGGTGCGCAGCACGCTCGCGCCCGTCGCTTTCAAATCCGTCAGCCGATCGAGACCCGACGCGCCGTTGCCCACCAGGGGAACGCCGTCGAGCAGGATATCCGTTCCCCGGACCGTCACCACGGAGGCGTCCGCAGGTCCGGCGGCAGCGAAACCCGCGCCAAGGAGAAGCGTCCCCACCAGCCGGATGCAATATCGCTCGACCGCCGCATATCCCACTCTCACCGTCATTCCCGACTTTCCTCGCTGCGCCCGAACGCGATCCCGTGGAAACGGATGGCCATCGGCCGGGTCTCCCACGACCTTGCACCGAACAGGCGGCAAGACAAACGCAGGAACGTGAACATATTGTGCCCGTGCGCCTTCGGCATCGAATCCGGGGCGCCGCGTGGCCGCATCGGCCGCCGCAAGGAACAGGACTGGGAGGAAAACGTCATGAATCTCGCCCGCAAGCTCCGCCAGCGCGCCGCGGAGGGGCGCCCGGTGCGCGTTGGTCTCATCGGCGCCGGCAAGTTCGGCTCCATGTTCCTCTCCCAATTGCGCACCACGCCGGGCCTGCATCTTTTGGGCGTGGCCGACCTCTCCCCGGTCCGCGCCCGGGCCGCGCTTGCCGAGACCGGATGGGATGTGGGGACCACGATCGCGCCGGACTTCGCAGCCGCGCAGCGCAGCGGTGGGACGGTCCTGACCGACGACGCCTCCGCCTTGATCGCGGCGGACGGGCTCGACGTGGTGGTGGAGGCGACCGGAAGCCCGGCCGCCGGGATCGCCCATGCGCTCGGCGCCATCGCCCATGGCCGGCATATCGTCATGGTCACGGTGGAGGCGGACGTGCTCGCCGGGCCGCTCCTTGCTCGCAAGGCCGAGGCCGCGGGCGTGGTCTATAGCGCGGCCTATGGCGACCAGCCCGCTTTGGTCTGCGACATGGTGGATTGGGCGCAGACCTGCGGCTTCCGCGTCGTCGCCGCCGGCAAGGGGACGCGCCATCTGCCCATCTTCCATCAGTCCACGCCGCAAACCGTGTGGGACAATCTCGCCATTTCACCGGAGATGGCGGCGGCGGGCGGCATGAACCCGCAAATGTTTAACTCCTTCGTCGATGGCACGAAGTCCGCCATCGAGATGGCGGCCATCTCCAACATGACGGGCCTGAAGGCGCCGCGCGCGGGGCTCAAGTTCCCGCCCTGCGGCGTGGACGACCTCGCCCGCGTGCTGCGCCCTATGGCCGATGGCGGCATCCTGGACGAAGAGGGCATGGTGGAAGTGGTTTCCTCGCTGGAAACGGACGGGCGCCCGGTCTTCCGCGATCTGCGCTGGGGCGTCTATGTGGTGCTGGCCGCCGACCCTTCGGCGCGCGGCGACTATTCCCGCCGCTGTTTCAAGGAATACGGCATGGTGACGGACCCGTCCGGTCGCTACACCGCGCTTTACCGCCCCTATCACCTCATCGGCATGGAACTCGGCATCTCGGTGGCCGCCGCTGCGCTCCGCCACGAAGCGACGGGCAGCGCCATCGGATTCTTCTCCGATGTGGCCGCGACCGCCAAGCGCGATCTCGCCGCCGGGGAAATCCTCGACGGGGAAGGCGGTTACACGGTCTATGGTCGCCTCATGAGGGCCGAGGAGTCCCTCTCCCAAGGCGTCCTGCCCATCGGCCTTGCCCACCATGTGCGATTGACGGCCCCTGTGCGTCAGGGCGAGGCGGTACGCTGGGCGGATGTCGAGATCGCCGAGAATGAGACTGTAAAGGTGCGGCGGGAGATGGAAGCGATGTTCGCCCCCGAGCGTGGCAAATCCGCCTGAGAGGGCAGGTTTCGGGGCGCGGGGCTGGAACAGCTCCGCGTTCCGCGCTTTACATCTCTCGCCGCTCCTCCCTCGCGAAAGGCAGCTTCGCGCATGTTCCTCCTTGCCCATTTGTCCGATCCTCATCTCGGGCCAATCCCAGAGGCCCGTCTCTCGGAACTTCTGGGCAAGCGCTTCTTCGGCATGATGAACTGGATCGGCGCGCGGCGGCGCAATTTTGGCGCCTCAACGCTCGCGCCGTTGCAGACCGACCTCCTGGCGCAAAAGGCGGATCATATCGCCGTCACCGGCGACCTCGTGAATGTGAGCCTGCCTGCCGAATTCGATACCGGTGCGACCTTCCTGACCTCGCTGGGCGCGCCTGACCGGGTGAGCGTGGTGCCGGGAAACCACGATGCCTATGTGCACTCGGCCCTGGCCTATCATTTGGAACATTGGGCGCCGTTTCTCTCGGGCGACGACACCCATCCCGACACCCCACTCGATCGCGGATCCTTTCCCTTTGTCCGCCGCCGGGGTCCGGTCGCCATCGTAGGCGTGAGCACCGCCATTCCCACCGCCATCTTCCTGGCGAGCGGCGCCGCCGGCCGCGCGCAATTGGAGCGCCTGGAGGGCCTGCTTGTGGGACTGAAACAGGAAGGCCTGTTCCGGGCGGTGATGATCCACCACCCTCCGGCGGGGGAGCGGCCCTTCCATCGCGACCTGCGCGACGCCAAGGCGGTGCAGAAGGTGATCGCCCGGGCGGGGGCCGAACTCATCCTGCACGGTCACGACCACCGCGCCTCGCTGGAATGGATCGAAGGCCCCGACGGCCCTGTCCCGGTGGTCGGCGTGCCCTCTGCATCGGCGGGGCCGGACGATGCCCGCGGCGCCGGGCGCTACAATCTCTATCGCATTTCCGGCGAACCGGGCATGTGGCGCTGCGAGATGGAAAATCGCGGCTATGCGCCCGGTGACGCCACGGTGAAAACACGCGGGCGCCAATGGCTCATCGGTGGATGATTGGCACTGGGTGCGCGGCGCGCCTTAACTGGCATTCTAAAATTTATGTAATGTAGCTGAATGAAAATTCAGATGAATGAAGATGAACAAAGATGAACGGAAATTCTATTACAGAAGTTTAAGTTGAAGACAAAGGCCTCTGGCGTCACCCTTTGAACATCATCGGAGGACGACACATGAAAAAGGCCCTTATCGCTGCAACCGCCGCCGTTCTACTCTCCGGCTCGGTCTATGCCTTGGCCGCAAATCCGGCACCGGCAGGCGCCCCGCCCGCACCGCCGGCGGAAAAGCAGGAGCGCTGGAAGCCCAGTCCGGCCGACCGCGCCGCCCTCACGGATGCGCGCATCGCTGCGCTCAAGACCGGCCTCACGCTTACCCCCGACCAGGAAAAGCTTTGGCCGGCCGTGGAAACCGCGCTGCGCGATGTGGCGAAGGATGCGGCCGCGCGCCGCCAGCAGATGGCACAGCAGATGCGCTCCGCCGGTGACACGCCGGACGCCATTGCCCGCCTGCGGTTCCAGGCGGACATGATGACCCAGCGCGCGGCGGATCTCACCAAGATCGCGGACGCTGCTCAGCCCCTCTACCAGACCCTGAATGACGGCCAGAAGCATCGCCTGCAGATCCTGCTGCGCGAGGAATTCCGCCCCTATGGCGGTCCGCAGGGCAAAGGCCCGCACGGCAAGGGTCCCCAAGGTCCGCAGCGGGGCTGATCCAACGCTTTGAAAGACGATCTCCCGGCGGCCATCGGTCGCCGGGAGAATTCATGAACGCCACTCATACATGGCGTGACGAAGATTGATTTCTACATAGCGGTTTCGGACTTTATGTTGGTCTCCGAAGCGGGTGCCACCCATGCCCCGCACGGAAACGCGCCTCATGACCAAATCCGCCGCTACCTCGGCCTCGACCCTGCTGGTGCTTGTGGCCGGCTGCCTGATTGCGATGCTCACCTTCGGGCCGCGCGCGAGTTCAGGCTTCTTCCTGCTTCCCATGTCCAACACCTATGGGTGGGGACGCGACGTCTTCGGCCTCGCCCTCGCGCTCCAGAACCTGCTCTGGGGCCTCGGCTCGCCCTTTGCCGGCGCGGTGGCAGACCGTTTCGGCACCGTGCGCGTCCTGTGCTTCGGCGCCGTGCTTTACGCCGCCGGCATTGCCATGATGGCAAGCGCCTCCACGCCGGCCCTCCTTCAATTATCGGCCGGCGTTCTGGTGGGCTTCGGCCTTTCGGCCTGCTCGTTCAATCTTGTTCTGGCCGCGTTCGGCAAGCTTCTACCCGAGCGCTGGCGTTCGCTTGGCTTCGGGGCCGGCACAGCGGCGGGCTCGTTCGGCCAATTCCTCTTTCCCCCGCTCGCGACAGGCCTGATCTCCCAGGTGGGCTGGCAGGAGACGCTCATCGTCTTTTCCCTGGTGACCCTACTGGTGATTCCGCTGTCCTTCGCGCTCGCCACCCGCGGGACTCAGGGAGCAACTGCGGCCGCCAACCTTCCGGGCCAGTCCATCGTTGGCGCACTGCGGGAAGCCTTTGCTCATCCCAGTTACGTCTTGCTGATCCTGGGCTTCTTCACCTGCGGGTTCCAGCTCGCCTTCGTGACCGTCCATATGCCCGCCTATCTCGCGGACAAGGGCATCACGGCCGGCATCGGCGCCTCCACGCTGGCGTTGATCGGCCTATTCAACATCATCGGCTCGATCAGTGCGGGCGCGCTCGCGGGCCGCTTCTCGCGCAAATGGCTTCTGGCCGTCATCTATGCCTGCCGCGGCATCGCCATTGCGGTGTTTATCCTGCTGCCCATCACCCCGCTGTCCTGCCTCATCTTCGGCGCAACGCTGGGATTGCTGTGGCTTTCCACGGTTCCGCCGACATCGGGGCTGGTCATGCTCATGTTCGGCACCCGCTACATGGCCATGCTCTACGGGTTCGCCTTCTTCAGCCATCAGGTGGGGGGCTTCCTGGGCGTGTGGCTCGGCGGTGTTCTCTATGAGGGCACGGGGTCCTATTCGATCGTCTGGTGGCTATCGGTGGCCTTGTCCTTCGCCTCGGCCGCCATCAATCTGCCGATCCGGGAACGCCCCGTGGAGCGCCCCGCTTTGCAGGCCGGATGATACGGCGCCGGCCGCTGTCTTGGGAGCGGCCGGCCGTGCCCCTCAGGGGCATTTCCTTATGCACAGCGCCCCTCAGGGGCATTCCTTGTGCAATTGCCGCACCGCCGCCGTGACACCGTCCAGCGAAAAGACATAGCTGGTGCGATTGCCGCGGCGCGAAGTGGCCTGAAGCTGCATTTCATCGCCGCCCATCATCGCAGCCAGCAGCGCCTTTTCTTGCTCGGCAGCGGCGAGCCAGGCATTTCCGCCATTCACCATCAGGTCGAAGCTCGCATCGCCGATCTCTGCCTTGACCTTGGAATCGGGGGAAAAATCATAGCCGACGGCGAAATTCGCCTCCGTCCGGTTCGCGGGTTGCCGCACGGACCGCACGAAGAAGGACACATCGCCATGGTCGAGGCGCGCCGGCGCCTTGGATGTTGCCGTGGCATAGATGTAGCAATTCTTCTGGCCCTTCTCCTGGTATGTCCAGACGCTCCAATCGTTGAACGTTCCGGCATTTTGTGGCGCCGCAGCCTGCGCGCCTGCAGACGCACAGACCATCGATAGAACAAGGATTGCCTTTTTCAGCATCATGTTCTCCTTTGCTCGGGACTTCGGACGAAACACAGAAGGCCCGCGTCATTTTAAGGCGAAGTTAACGCTCTGGACTTTTGTCGCTTGAGCTAAGCTTTAAGAAGCACAAGATCGGCGTGGAGGGCGCGACACTCTGGCCACAGCCGTCGAGGAAACGGCCCGCTTGGTCCGAAGGCGGTACGTGCGGGGTTGCACCCCCCTGCGTTCCCGCGCATCGTATTTGTTAACCATCGTCAGCGTATGTAGGAGCCATGCGAAGCATTCTTCTCGCGGCAGCCGGCATCGCCTTCTTCGGGACTGGGGCGGCCAGCGCTCAAAGCCTCACTCCCGAACAGGCGCGCGCCTTCGTCATAGGACGCACCTTCGCCTTCAGCTGTTTTGAGGGCTCGACCGGCGCCGGCCGCATCTTCCCCGATGGGTCGGTGGCCGGAACCATCACGCTCCAATCGCAGGGCAACGCCCGTTTCGTGCGTCTGCCGCCCAATACCGTGCGCGTGCGAGGGGAGAATGTGTGCGGCTTCGTGGAGGGCATGACGTTCGAGCCCTGCTTCGAGGTCACCAAGACCGGCCCGACCACCTTCCGCGGCCAGCTCGCGGGCGTCGAGACCATGTGGTGCGATTTCACCCGCATCGGCAGCGAGACCCAGCAGGTCGCGAGCCGCCGCAAGACGCGCCCGACGGAAAGCAAGGTGACCGCCGAAGCCTCGGCGGAGTGACCGGCACGCGGCGCACTGTGACCAGGGTCGCGCCGCTGCATCTCATTGACCGGTCAGGGCGCAAGACCTGAGGGGGCTTCTTCCCGCCCCTCGATCTGCCCTTTGCGCCGAAGGATTTCCTGCCCGGCATGATCCATGAACGCCCGCACTCGCGCGGTGGTGCGCAGATCGGGATGGGTCAGCAGCCAGAGGCTGGAATCCAAGTCCCCCAACGGCTCGGACAGCCGGACCAGGCCCGGCGTGATGGAGCCGATGAAACACGGCAGGACCGCAAGCCCGATCCCCGCCGCCGCCGCCTCCGCAAGCCCGAGAACCGTATTCACCCGATAGCAGACCCGTCCCTCTCCCGCCTGCTCGCGCAGCCATTTGGCGGGACGGATGGCGGACAAGGCGTCGGCAAAACCAACCCATTGATGGGCCCGCATGCTTGAGGCGTCGAACGGCAGGCCGCCAATGGCATCCGCCCTCCCATAAATGCCCCAGGCGATGGTGGCGAGCCGCCGGCCGACCAGCGTATCCCCCGGCCGGTCGCTCGCGCGCAACGCCACATCCGCATCGCGCTTGGTGAGATTGAGGGACTGGTTGGACACGACGACGTCCAGCTGGATTTCCGGATAGGCGCGGCGGAACGAGGCCAGGATCGGGGTCATCAGATGCACCAGCAGCGTGTCGTTGGTGGTGATCCGCAATTCGCCCGAGGGTCGCAGGTCCTGCCCGCTGATGCGCCGCTCCACGGCCGCGATTTCCTCCCCCATCCGCTCGGCGAGGCGCACCATCTCCTCGCCCGTGGCAGTGGGCGCGTAGCCTGCGCGGGAGCGCTCGAAGAGGCGGGTGCCCAATTGCTTTTCCAGGGCACCGAGGCGGCGGAAGACGGTGGAATGATTAACGCCGAGCGCGCCGGCCGCGCCCACCAGGGACTTGGTCTCGGCGACGGCTTGAACCAGGCGGAAGTCGTCCCAGGCGATCATGTTGCACCCATGCAAACAAAACTCGGCATTATCACTTATCGCATTGCATAAGCGGCGGCGCTAGGTATTTCCCCACATCGAACCTCATGGAGGCACCAATGATCGACCTTCGCACTGCACCCTATGGTCTGTTCCTGCTCCGCGCCGCGCTTGGCGCCATGTGGATCTCACATGCCCTGATGAAGTTGTTCCTGTTCGGCATCTCGGGCTTTGCCGGATATCTGACGTCGCTCGGCATGCCCGGTGCGCTTGCTGGCCCCGTCATCCTCATCGAGTTGGTGGGCGGCCTGCTGATCCTGCTCGGTCTTTATGCCCGGCCCGTCGCCATCCTGATGATCCCGGTCATGATCGGCGCCATGAGCGCGCATCTGGGCAATGGCTGGCTGTTCTCCGCTCCCGGCGGCGGGTGGGAATATCCCGCCTTTCTCATTGTGGCGTCGCTCACGATTGGCCTTGCCGGCGAGGGCGCCTTCGCCCTGCGCACTGCGCCCCTCGTGCCCGGTTCCAAGCCCGCTCTCGCCTGAAACCTTCCCTATCGGGCTCGCTGCGCCGCCCGGACGTCCTCCGGGCGGCGTCGCGCGTCATCAGGCCAAACGGCCGGCCAGCGGCGATAGCAGCACCAGGAAAAGCCCCGCCATGGCGAGGACCCAGACCAGGGACCGCACATAGGGAATACCCAACGCATAAAGCGGCACATAGGCGAGCCGCGCCCAGAAATAGAGGGCGGAACCGGTGATGGAGACCCAATTGTGCGTGCCCGTCGCCAGCGTCACAACGATGGCCGCGACGAACAGGGGAAAGGTCTCCAGCATGTTGCGCTGGGCCCGCTCCAGCCGACCGCCCACCCCCGTCAAAGGCGCCACAGGCGCATCGCGCGGGCCGGCATTCCACTGCGTGCCCCGTTCGCGCGTCGCATAGGCCGCCGGCAGAAGGATCTGCACGAAGGCCAGGATCACGCTCAGGGTCAGATAGACGAGTTCGGCGGTCATTTCGGTGTCTCCGCAAAGTCAGTGACGTAGCCCGCGCGCTTCAGGCGCACCAGCGCGAGATCGAGTGCCGAGAGGAAGGCCGAGCGGTCCCGGGGCGAAAAGGGCGGCGGACCGCGCGTTGCCTCGCCCGCCGAGCGCAGCGCATCCATCAGATTGCGTGTCGCCAGCGCGTCCCCGATGGTTGAAGGGGTGAAGGCGCGGCCGGTGGGAGAAAGCACATCCGCGCCGGCGGTCACACAGCGATGGGCCAGCGGAATGTCCGCGGTGATGACCACGTCGCCCTTGGAGACCCGCTCCGCGATGAAATCGTCCGCAGCGTCCGGTCCGCTCGGCACCACAACCCGCTCCACGCTGACGCCAGGGGGCACTGCAAGCGGGGCGTTGGAGACGAGGAACACCCGAACGCGATGGCGTTCGGCCACGCGATAGACCTCGGCCTTCACCGGACAGGCATCGCCATCCACATAAATGGCCATGGGCGCGGCGCGAGCGGCCGCCTCTGGACGAAAGGACATGCTTCCTCTTACCTCATGTGGGTCCGCGCTCACAGCATCCCGCTCGCGGCCACAGAGCGGTTGACGCGGATGCGCCGCCCAGCTTCAGTCGCGCCATGACAGCGCCCCATACGCGCCTCGGCGCCTTCCTCCAGACCATCCCCCTTCTTGGTCCCGTCTTCTCCCGCGTGGGGCGGATGGAGCGCGTGACTCTCGCGGTCATCGCCTTCACCGCCATGGCCTTTTACGGCTTTCTCGCGCTGATGGACGAGGTGCTGGAGGGCGAAACCCATCAATTGGACGAACGCATCCTGCTGATGCTGCGCGAGCCCGGCGACACCGCCGATCCCCTCGGGCCGGCCTGGCTGGAAGAATCGGTGCGCGACCTGACCGCGCTCGGCGGGACCACCATCCTCACCCTCGTCACCGTAGCGGTGTTGATCTATCTGCTGCTGGTGGGCAAGCGCCTCACCGCCCTCATGGTCTTCGTGTCGGTGGCGGGTGGGACGGTTCTCTCCAGCGCGCTGAAATGGGGCATCGGCCGGCCGCGTCCCGATCTCGTGCCCCATGGCATGGAGGTCTATACGGCGAGTTTCCCCAGCGGCCATTCCACCATGTCCGCAGTGGTCTATCTCACTCTGGGGGCGCTCTTGGCCCGCTCCCAGCCCCGGTTGCGGGTGAAACTGTTTCTGCTCGGGCTCGCCGCAAGCGTCACGGTGATCGTCGGCATCAGCCGCATCTATCTCGGCGTGCATTGGCCGACCGACGTGCTCGGCGGCTGGGCGCTGGGCGCGGGCTGGGCCTGCATATGCTGGCTCGCGCTGCTCTGGCTGCAGATGCGTGGCGAAGTGGAGCCGGAAGGAAAAGCGCCGCCGGAGAATGGCGGCGCCTGATCGCCTCAGTCGAACAAAGAGGAGACTGATTCCTCGTGCGCCGTGCGGGCGATGGCTTCGCCGATCAGGGTGCCGATGGACAGGACGCGGATATTGCGCGCCACACGCACCGCCTCGGTCGGCTGAATGGAATCGGTGATTACCAATTCCTTCAACTTGGAAGCCGTGATGCGCGCCACCGCGCCACCAGAGAGCACGCCATGGGTGATGTAGGCGTGCACTTCCTTGGCGCCGCGCGCCAGCAGCGCCTCGGCCGCGTTGACCAGCGTTCCGCCGGAATCGACGATGTCGTCCACGAGGATGCAGGAGCGCCCCTCGACATTGCCGATGACGTTCATCACCTCGCTCTCGCCGGGGCGCTCGCGGCGCTTGT
>JASBUY010000442.1 GCA_030147645.1 Aquabacter sp.
GGGTTGCCGCCGAAGGGACGTGAGGTGAAGACGTCGAGCGTCACATAGCGGCGCGGCATGGCGGATTCAGGGTCCCTGATGGCGGCCCACCTGCCAGCGGCAGGAGCGCGCATTGCGATGGGTCCGGCGCGACCTTCCCCCGGCTTTCGCCAAAGACGCCTGCGCCCCGAACATTCTGGCCTTAAACGGGAACGGGGGTGAAGAAAATCGTCGGACTGACGAATTCGTCCTGCGCCTCCACCAGGAGCAATTCGCGCGACGCGGCATCGTGGGTGCGCTTCAGCACACCAAAGATGGACGACCCGGCCGCCGCAAGCGCCTGCGCCGTTGATCCCGAGCGCTTGAAATGCAGGAAGAACAGCGCCGCGATAGCATCCCCCGCGCCGTTCAGCGACACGTCAAGCCGCGGCGTGCGCAGAATGAACCGGCCATCCGGACCGGAAGCGAACAGATCAATGGAATCCTCCGGGGTCTCCTGCGCATGGAGCGAAGTAACGAGGATCACCTTCGGCCCGCGCGCGTGGAGCGCGTCGCAGGCCGCCGCTGCATCGGCATGGGTGTGTGCCGTCATCCCGGACAGCAACTCGAGTTCGAACTGGTTGGGCGTGATGATGTCGGCCGCGGGAACGGCCGCGTCGCGCATGAATTCCGGAATGCCGGGCCGGACGAAGATCCCGCGCCCGACGTCCCCGATCACCGGGTCGCAGCAATAGTGCGCGCGCGGATTTGCAGCCCGCACCCGCGCAACCGCATCGAGAATGGCCGCGCCAATATCAGCCGACCCCATATAACCGGAGAGGACGCCGTCGCAGGCCGCCAGCCGCCCGCGCTCCTCAATGCCCAGAATGAGTTCGCCGATCACGCCCGCCTCGAACACCTGACCGCGCCAGGCACCATAGCCGGTATGGTTCGAGAACTGCACCGTGTGGATCGGCCAGACCTCCACGCCGAGCCGCTGCAGCGGAAAGACGGCGGAGGAATTGCCCACATGCCCGTACGCCACATGGGATTGGATCGACAGGATATTCATGCCCCGCCCACAAACTGAAAGGGAACCTCAGGCCAGCTATCGCGCCCACGCCCCGGCGACAAATGGATTCTGCTGATGGCCGCAAGCAAGGACGCTGATCTGTCCTTGCGTCGCGCTTGCGCGGCAGGCCCGCGCGTGCAAATCGGGATGACCTATCCTTTCGGACGCTCCCATGCTGCATGCACGCTCCCTTGCTCTCGACATTCAGGCTGGCCGACTGACGGCAGCGGAGGTGATGGACGGATGCCTCGCAGCCATCGACGCGCGAGAGGCGGACATCGGCGCCTTTGTCGCACTGGATCGCACGGCCGCCCGGCGCAAGGCAGAAGCGGAGGCCAAGGGACCCCTTCAGGGTTTGGCGGTGGGTATCAAGGACATTATCGATACGCGCGACCTGCCGACCCTTTATGGATCGCCTCTGTATGAGGCGTATCGGCCAGCCGCCGACGCGCCCATTGTAAGGGAAGTCGTACGCTCGGGTGGCATCGTGCTCGGCAAGACGGTGACCACCGAATTCGCCCATCTCTCGCCTGGAAAGACCCGCAATCCCCATCGTCCGTCGCACACGCCGGGCGGTTCCTCTTCCGGGTCTGCGGCGGCGGTGGCGGCAGGGATGCTGCCTCTCGCCATCGGCACGCAGACCGGCGGGTCGGTTATCAGACCTGCCGCCTTCTGTGGCGTGACCGGCTACAAGCCCACGTTCCGCACCTTGCCGACGCTCGGGATGAAGACCTTCTCCTGGCATCTGGACACGATGGGTGTATTCGCGGCGCGGGTTCAGGACGCGGCGTTTTTCGTCGCGGCCCTGACCGGTCGCGACCTGGATATCGGCGAGGAGACGGCCTCGTCGCCGCGCATCGGCGTGGTGCGCACGGCTCGTGCCGACAAGGCAGATGCTGCCGCCCACGCCGCTCTGGAGGCAGCGGCTGCCGCGCTGTCCCGCGCCGGGGCAACGGTATCGGACATGGTGCTGCCGGACGAGGTGGAGGCGGCGGACGCCATCCACCCCACCATCCAGGACTTCGAGGCCTTTATTGCGCTGTCGGATGAATATGACCGGGGTCGCGACCTCCTGTCCCCCGGCCTGCGCGCGCATCTCGAAGCGGCGGCCCAAATCCCGGTGGACGGCTATGACGAAGCGCGGCGCCTCGCAAAGCGGGCGCGGCAGCGGCTCGGTGATGTGTTCGCCGAAGTGGACGCCCTGATCACCTTTTCCGCACCGGGGTCTGCACCGGCCGGCCTGGAGACGACAGGTTCGCCGATCTTCAACCGCCTTTGGACGCTGATGGGAACTCCGTGCATCACGGTGCCCGGCTTGACCGATCCCAGCGGGCTTCCCGTGGGTGTGCAAGTGGTCGGCCGTTTCGGCCGAGACCGCGCCGCCCTGCTGGTCGCTGCCCTGCTGGAGCGGGGGCTGGCCTGACACCCTTCAAACAAATTTTGGGGCATCGTGTGCAGTGCGTCAGATGCTGCGGGCTTGTTTTGTCGGAGAGTTCGTTGCGCTGGTACCGCATCGCATAAGTGCTCTACCGCAATGCAATGACTTATTTTCTTTTTTCCGCGCTCGTCTTTGTTAAGCTTCTTTTGAAGATCGGCCGGAAAGAGGACAGGACTCGTGACCTTCGGCTCTGCGTTCGATCTCTTGAAGCTCGGGGCTGCGATGGCCTTTATCGGCGCGCTTGCCTTGGGGATGATCTGAGCGCAACCATCACACCTGTCATCCTTCGCAGAAGCATAAGAAGAAAGAAGGATAGGCCGATCGGAACGGCGCCGGGAGACAGCTCCCGGCGCCGCTCTTATTTCAGGCTTTCCCGGTCATCCCCTACGCTCAAGCTTCCATCCCTGCCGCCTCCCGCTTGAGGTGATGAAAAAGATCTCGTTCGATATCCGTTCCCGGTGAGATATTTGCCGACTTCTGCCGAACCCTTGGGCAGCGGCTTCATCCAATTGTCACACCTCTGTTGCGCGCCCGCTTTAACGGTTAACCATCACGGCGGAGCGGCTTGATGCTGGAAATCGAAGGACTGACATGCCGGTTTGGCGACAAGGTCGCCGTCAGCAACGTCAATCTTCAGATCGCCCATGGGGCCTTTGTGGGCGTCATTGGACGCTCGGGCGCCGGCAAGTCGACGCTGCTTCGCATGGTGAACCGCCTGCAGGACCCGACCGCCGGACAGATCCGGTTTGAAGGCCAGGACGTGACGGCGCTGCGCGGCCGGCAATTGCGCCTCTGGCGCGCACAGGCCGCCATGATTTTCCAGCAGTTCAACCTTGTGGGCCGGCTCGATGTGTTGACCAACGTTCTCATGGGACGGCTGTCGACCATGCCGGGCTGGCGGGCCTTCTCCAAAGTCTGGAGCGACGAGGACAAGGCACTCGCCCTTTCTGCCCTTGACCAGTTCGACATCGCGCAGTTGGCGCCGCAGCGCGCGGATAGCCTTTCGGGCGGCCAGCAGCAGCGCGTCGCCATTGCCCGCGCTTTGGTGCAGGAACCAGGTCTCATTCTAGCCGATGAACCCATCGCGTCGCT
>JASBUY010000448.1 GCA_030147645.1 Aquabacter sp.
AGCTCAACGCCGTTGCGCGGAGCCTCGAAAGCTGACAGCGCCGCTGTGCCGGCGGCGCTGTCTTCAGTCCTACACTGTTTCGAACCGCGGACCGGCGGCCCGAGGACGCGCAGTGATCAGAATTGCCACGTGAAGTTCGCCTGGAAGGCGTTGGTCGTCACATTGTCCCCGAACTGGCCGACATAAGTCGCGCCAATGCGGGCCTGGGGCGTGAGGAAGAGGTCGAGACCGGCTTCCACCAGCGCGGTGTTCTGGGCCAGCGGCACGCCCGCGACGGTGAAAGAGGTTCCGGGCAGGGCGGTAAGGGACAATTGGGCGGTGGGGCTCGTGTCTCCGAAGGCATACTGCCACGCCGCCGAAGCATGCGGTGCCAGCGTCATGCCGGAGCCGAGCGCAAGCGTCGTGGCGGCGCGCAGGCCGAGCGTGGTGTAGCCCACATTGGAGGAGGACGAACCGCCGGACAGGCCGACGCCGGTCGTTCCGCTCTCGGTAAAGCTGTCGGTGTTGAGATGCACGAAGGCGAGGCCGGCGAAGGGCTCGAGCGCGATGGATTGCAGCGCGAAGCCATAGCCCACTTCAGCAAAGATCTGGCCGGTGCCCCCGTCATATTGAGCGCTGGCCTGCTGCAACTGGCCGGGGAAGGCGATGGTACGGCTAGCGTCGACCTGGTTGAAGGCATAGGTGCCGCCGAGGCGCAGGCTCACCGGCCCAAGCTGGGTGCCGCCATAGAGCGCCACCAGCATGGAATTGACCGTGCTGGAGGAGTTGAGGTCCGACACGCCGGAACTGGACTGGGAATAGCCGAGCGCCGCGCCGACCCGCCATCCCCCCGCCTGGATATCGGCGCCGGACATGACGCCGCCGATGCTGGAATCGAGGCTGGAGACGTTGGCATTGCCGTTATAATTGGTCCATCCGCCGAAGCCTTGAACCCAGGCGGTCATGCCGGCCGGCAGGGTGGAGGGCGCGGCCGGGGCCTTTGTGGCATAGGCCAGCGCTTCGGACGCAGAGCCCGGCGCAGGCGCAAGCTCGGCTACCGCCGGCCCGCCATAGCCGAGAGCCGCGAGCGGGCCGCTGGAGGTGGCATAGGCTCCCTGGCGCAGGCGCGCGAGAACCGCGTCCCGGCTATAGAAGCTGTCGCCGATCATCACCGATTGCTGGCTTGCGTAGGCTTCGCCGGAGAGGGCGGCGAGCGCTTGCGGCATCTGCGCGAGGCTAAGGCTGTAGAGGGAGGACAGGCCGGTGGGCAGGGTGCCGAGCGCCGGTCCCGCTGCAGCGTTGATCGCGGTGTCGATGCTCGTCGCCACCGATTGCTCATTGCTGGAGAGGCCGGGCGTGCGCGCCATGGACGAGGCCAGGGTGAGCGAGACTGCGTTTGTCGTATAGCCAAGGCCAGCGGAGAAGAAGGACGGGAGCCCCGTCGTCTGCAGGGTCGCGAAGCTGCCCGTTGCCCCCCCCCGTGGCGGTCAAGAGGGTGTAGCTCTTCTGGAGGCCATCGGTGCCGGAAAAGGAGGTGGAGAGCGTTCCGGCGAGCCGCGCGGTGCCCGTCACATCCAGCCGGTCGGCGCTGGCGCCCTCCACCCGAAGGGCGAGGGTGCCGCGCGCGGTCTGGGCGAAGACGCCCGTCATCTGATGCGCTGCCCCGGCCCCGGTGCTGCTGATGCCGAGCCATCCGCTGTTTTCGAACCGCGCCTGCGGCCCGGCGGCGAATGCCACCCGCCCGTCGATGATGCCGGTATTCACGACCATGGTGCCGGACGCGGTCTGGCCGGTGGAAATCGCGGTGCCGCCGGGCGCGGCGATGATGCTGCCGGCGTTGAGCAACGTGCCGTCGAGCCCGTTGAGCTGAATGCCGCTCGCGCCGGTGCCGGAGACGCGGACAAAGCCGTTATTGGTCACGACGCCGTACGTATCGGACTTGATGCCGATGGCATTGGCGCCGGTGACGCCGATCGAGCCGTCATTGACGATGTCGTCGCCGCTGATTCCGGCGATGCCGACCGCACCCCTCTCCGAGACCGTGAGCGTGCCGGTATTGCGGATAGGGTTATAGACGCCTGGAACGGTGACGAAATAGTTCTTCATCCCCTGTGCGCCGACATAGAAGCCCACGGCATTGCCGGCATAGATGGAATCAATGGAGGTGAGGGGCGCGCCGGGCACGTCCAACTCGGTCCATTGGGTGGTGCCATCGGCGCGAATATGAAGGATCGCTGCGTGTGTGCCACCCGAGCCGTCAATCCAGTCTGCAGCCAGATTGTACTCGCCGTTCCGCCCGCCGCCGGTGATGCCCTGGAAATGTGTGGCGATAGCGCCGGGATGATCGTAGGTGGTGAACACACCGGTGGTCATGTCGTAAAGATAGCCGTGCTGGGCATTGCGCCCGAGCGGGTCAGTGTACCCACCGGTGATCTTGTCGCCATAGATGCCGTAAGCACTGGTCCCGATCGCGCCAGGACCCGACAGAGACGTGTAGGTGCGGGTTAGAACATTATAGATAAAAGCGCCGCCCTGACCTTGGGCGGTATCATAATTGCCCACGATGTTGTTGCCGAATTGGCTGTGCGGGATGGTGTTGTTTACCGTCACGCCGCTGGACGAGGGATAGACAATGTTTGTGTATTGAGCGCCCGGCGCGGCTGCGGCGTCGAAAAGATAGCCTACATTCCCGGTGCTTGAGCTCGTCTTGTAAGAGCCGACAACCCGGAAGATGCCATCAGGGGAGCCGAAGGTTGGGCCATAGGGAAGAGCTGTCGTAGCGCCAGGATAATTCACCCCGTTGGCGGTGGACGTGGGAATAGACGTCCAGCTTTGTGTCTGAGTGTTAAATAGCAGGCCGCCTGACGCCCCTCCACCGTTGGGGATGATGTAATTGCCGACAATATTCGCGCCGCGAATTCCGGTGAAATTAGGTTCTGCAGCAGGATATGGAATGTTAATGTAGTTCAGCTGCTGTGCGTATGATTTTGGCGCCATGCAAAAAACCGCTGGAATCAATATTGCGGCAGATTTTTTTAGCAGATTTTGACGGATATTGAATGAGATTTGCATGTTATTGGCCCCCAAGTCTGAGTGCGCAAAGCAAGGCGCTTTTCGGGGCGAATATAGCCGGTGTGTGGCGGAAGACTAGGAGCGTGCCCTGATCCGGTCAAAATGTTTCAGGGGCCAATGTGGGAAACATCCAAGGCGCGTGGGATGACCTTCGGGAAGATTAGACGACCTTGACGCTTGGATCTTCCAGCAGACTGCAAATCGCCCGCTTTGCCGAAGGTTGCCCGATCGGATCGCATGGACCCGATCGGATTTGGCGCGTGCCGATGATCAAACGGCCTTACGTCGAAGGTCGGGCGGTGCTGCTTCCGACGTGAGGCGGGCGAGCGCCTCGTCCAGCGGCAGCACCACCTGTTCGTTCGAACCCAGGCGGCGGACGGAAACGGTGCGGTCCGCCGCTTCCTTGCGGCCCGCCACGAGGATCACCGGAACCTTGGCCAGCGAATGCTCGCGGACCTTGTAGTTGATCTTCTCATTGCGCAGATCGAGGTCCACCCGAAGGTCCATCGCCTTGGCGGCGGCGGCGACCTCTGCAGCATAATCGTCTGCATCCGAGGTGATGGTGGTCACCACAAGCTGGGTCGGCGCGAGCCAGAGCGGGAAATGCCCCGCGAAATGCTCGATGAGGATGCCCGTGAAGCGTTCCATGGACCCGCAAATGGCGCGGTGGATCATCACCGGAGTCTTCTTGCCGCCGTCCGCATCCACGTAGAAGGCGCCGAAGCGTTCGGGCAGGTTGAAGTCCACCTGCGTCGTTCCGCATTGCCATTCGCGGCCGATGGCGTCCGACAAGGTGTACTCGAATTTCGGGCCGTAGAAGGCACCTTCGCCCGGCAGGATGCCGGTCTTGATCTTGCCGCCCGACTGCTCCTCGATCTGCGCCAGGACCCGGGTCATCACCTCTTCCGCGTGGTCCCACACCGCATCTGATCCGACCCGCTTCTCGGGCCGGGTCGAGAGCTTCACCACGATGTTCTCGAAGCCGAAATCGGCATAGGTGGAGAGGATCAAATCATTGATCTTCAGGCACTCTGCCGCCATCTGCTCCTCGGTGCAGAAGATGTGGGCATCGTCTTGCGTGAAGCCGCGCACGCGCATCAGACCGTGCAGCGCGCCCGAGGGCTCATAACGGTGCACAGCGCCGAATTCAGCGAGGCGGAGCGGGAGGTCGCGGTAGGATTTGAGGCCATGCTTGAAGATCTGCAC
>JASBUY010000454.1 GCA_030147645.1 Aquabacter sp.
AGGTTGAAGTCCACCTGGGTGGTGCCGCACTGCCATTCACGGCCGATGGCGTCCGAGAGGGTGTATTCGAACTTCGGCCCGTAGAAGGCGCCCTCGCCCGGCAGGATGCCGGTCTTGATGCGCCCGCCCGACTGGGCCTCGATCTCGGCCAGCACGCGGGTCATCACCTCTTCGGCATGATCCCACACGGCGTCCGAGCCGACGCGCTTCTCCGGCCGCGTGGAGAGCTTCACCACGATCTCCTCGAAGCCGAAATCGGCATAGGTGGAAAGGATCAGGTCGTTGATCTTCAGGCACTCCTCCGCCATCTGCGCCTCGGTGCAGAAGACGTGGGCGTCGTCCTGGGTGAAGCCGCGCACGCGCATCAGCCCGTGCAGCGCGCCGGAGGGCTCGTAGCGATGCACCGCGCCGAACTCGGCGAGGCGCATGGGCAGGTCGCGATAGCTCTTGAGGCCATGCTTGAAGATCTGCACATGGCCGGGGCAGTTCATGGGCTTCAGCGCGAACACGCGCTCGTCGTCGGTCTCGTCGCCCGCCGACTGCACCTTGAACATATTCTCCTTGTACCAGCCCCAATGGCCCGAGGTCTCCCAGAGCGACTTGTCGAGCACCTGGGGGGCGTTCACCTCGTCATAATCGGCCTTAAGGCGCCGGCGCATGTAAGAGACGAGGCTCTGGAACAACGTCCAGCCCTTGGGATGCCAGAAGACCGTACCCGGGCCTTCCTCCTGGAAGTGGAAGAGGTCCATCTCCCGGCCGAGGCGGCGATGGTCGCGCTTTTCCGCCTCTTCCAGGCGGTGCAGATAAGCATCGAGGGCCGCCTGGTCGTGCCAGGCCGTGCCATAGATGCGGGTCAGCATGGGATTGTTGCTGTCGCCGCGCCAATAGGCCCCCGCCACCTTCATGAGCTTGAAGGTGGTGCCGATCTTGCCCGTGGAGGGCATATGCGGGCCACGGCACAGGTCGAACCACTCGCCCTGTTTGTAGATCTTGACGTCCTGATCCTCGGGGATCGCGTCCACCAGTTCGACCTTGAACGCCTCGCCCTTCGTAGCAAACACGTTCTTCGCCTCGTTGCGGGTCCACACTTCTTTGGTGAAGGGGCGATCACGGGCGATGATCTCCTTCATTTTCGCTTCGATCTTCGGCAGATCGTCGGTGGTGAAGGGCTCGTTGCGGGCGAAGTCGTAATAAAAGCCGTTCTCGATCACCGGGCCGATGGTGACCTGCGTGCCGGGATAAAGATCCTGCACCGCTTCGGCGAGCACATGGGCGGCGTCGTGGCGGATGAGTTCCAGGGCGCGCGGGTCGTCGCGGGTGACGATCTCGATGCGGGCGCTCCTGGTGATGGGCTCCGCGAGATCCGCCAGTTCCCCGTCGAGGGTCACGGCGACCGCTTTCTTGGCCAGTGATTTGGAGATGGCGGCTGCGATGTCCGCGCCACTCGTTCCCTCGGCATAGTCGCGCACGGCGCCGTCGGGAAAAGTCAGGTGGATCATAATTCTTCTCCTACCCACTCCTGCGTACCACGCAGGTAGGCGTGTTGATTGACGGGCCTGATTTAGGCCGCCGGGCCGGGCAGGTAAAGGCGAGGGCTCGCGCGGGGCTTGCGCGAACCGTCATTGACCCCGTCTCAGGGCCTGGCAGCGGAGGGCAAGTCCGAGCAATTGGACGCCGCCTTCTGTCCGACGAAGCGGGCCTTGAGGAAGGCCTCCGCCTCGGCGGCGCCACTCTCCAGAACGCCATCATGGTCGCTGCCTGCCAAAGCTCGGTAGGTGACGATGTTGGGTTTCTTGCAGAGGTCCCGCGCCAGGGCATCGGTATCCTGGGGCCGAACGGTCACGTCCGCTGTTCCCTGGATCATGAGCGTGGGAACGGGGATGGACAGGTTGCCCGGCTCATTCTGCTGCGCCATGGCGAGGAATGCCTCCAGAACCGGCTGTGCAAGGAACTGGTCCTTGGCGATGGCGCTCGACCAATAGCCCTCGGTGAGCGCCTTCGTCATGCAGCCATTCTTGAGGTCCGGCAGATGTGACATGGCCTTCGGTGTGAGGATCTGGGCAAGGTCAATGGACGGGTCGGTGGTGGAATAGGACGTGAGCACATAGAGGACGTATGGGAGCGCCAGTTCCACTTTGTCCGAGGCGCGGACCGCCGTGAGGCGCGCGGCCACATGCGATCCCGGAGCAAAGGCAATATTGCCCACCAGGTCCAGTTCCGGGGCATAGGCTGCCCCCGTCGCAGCAGTGAAAAGATCCGCCTGGCCGCCCTGGCTATGGCCGATCACTGCATATTTTGCGCCGATCTCCGGTTCGACCGTGCGCGCCGCGCGGACCATGTCCAGCGCGTTTTTGGCATTGGGAATGCCCTGGAAGAAGGGATGGAAACCGGCGACGCCCAGCCCCTGATAATCGGTCGCCACCACTGCGATGCCCTGTGCCACGAGGCGGTCAAGGAAGGCGGCATAGGCCTTTACATAGGGGTGTTCCGGGCCGTTGGGTGTGTCGAGCGAGGGGCCGCACATGGCGGCGAGCCCCACGGTGCCGTGCGTGAAAGTCACAAGCGGCCAGCCTCCCTCGGGCGCCTTGCCTTTGGGGATCGAGATCGTTCCCGAGACGGCGACGGGCTGGCCCTTCGGATCCTGCGAGCGGTACAGCACCAACAGATTGCGCTCCGCGCTCGGCAAAGCGAGCGTCCCCATGAGCTTGCGGACCTGCAGAGGGATCCCGGCATCTCCCGCCGGCAGAGGAGAGGGCGAAACATAGAAGGCATCGCCGGCCGGCCCGTGGGGAACCGCAGGCGCGGCCATGGCGCTCACCGGTGCGAGCAGGAGGGCGAGTGCCAGAAGTCCGTCATGCGCTTTCATATGAAACCCTTGATGTGGACGGCAGCGCCTTCAGCATAGATCAAGCTACGTGACATAGCGTGGTACCCGTCAGGCCATTGGCCTCCGTCAGGCCCTTGGCCCCTTCCAATCACCATAGCGCCAGGGTCGGTCCCACCGCCCGCCGGGGGGCTTGCGATCTGGCACGGGGTCAAAGCCATTGCCGCCCCACGGATGGCACCGACAGATGCGGGCTGCAGCCATCCAGCCGCCGGCCCATGCGCCATGACGCGCAATGGCCGTGTCCGCATATTCAGAGCAGGTGGGCAAATAGCGGCACTGTCGCCCCATGACGGAGGAAAGCGTGTAGCGATAGACGACAATGGGCGCGCGCAGCAGCAGGCGCGGGAGCTGAGCCCAGCGCGATTGCGGCGGTGGGAACTCTTGCGAGGGCCCATCGAAGAATGTCATCACCGATCGGATGCCATCTTCGGCGGGGGGCTCCTCATATGGTTCGCGTGGCATTCGCCTTTCTCGTCCTCGTTCTGTCCCACACTTTGACCTGGGCGGATGGCCCTTATTATATCGGCCCGGCCGACATCGACCTCACTAAGATCATCGCCCCTGTCCCCGCCCCGGATTCGGCCATCACGCGGGAGGATGTGCGTGTGCTCCTGGACCTTCAGGCGATGCGTACCCCCGAACTGGTGGCGATGGCCAATGCCGATGTCGAGCGCAGCCCCACACGTTTTTCCGACGCGGCGGGCGTCGAGCTTTCGTTGGGTAACACGCCGGTGGCGATGACCTTCTTTGCCAAGGTCTCCGCGGACGCGACAACCATCATGCTCAACGCAAAGGCACAATGGCGCCGCATCCGTCCCTATGCCGCCTTTCCCGAGGTGAAGCTGGTTGTGCCGCCGGAGAGCACCTTTTCCTACCCCTCCGGTCATGCCGCCTTCGGGATCGAGACCGCCATCCTGCTCGCCCAGATGCTCCCGGAGCGCGCGCAGATCCTGTTCGAGCGGGGCGTCCAATTCGGGTTCGAGCGGGCCTTGGCCGGAGTGCATTATCCGAGCGATGTCGAGGCGGGCCGTCTGGCTGGCACGGCGATCATCGCGGTGATGATGCGTAGCCCCGCATTCCACGCGGATTTCACTGCGGCACGCGATGAAGTGCGCGCCAAAGCGGGGCTTGCACCAATCGCCGCGGTCTCGGCGCCGCAGGCGGTGTCACCTCCCCTCGCGCCCTTGGCTCCGGCGCCCCAGCCCGCGCCTGCCCGCTGATCAGGCGTTCGCAGTGGCGGGCTGCTGCGTCCCGCCCCGAGCGTCAATCTGGTCCAGCGCATCGACCACCGCATCGAACGTCAGAAGCGTCGAGGCATGCCGCGCCTTGTAGTCGCGCACCGGCTCGAGAATGGCGAGGTCTGCCCAACGTCCGCCGGGCGGCGCGCCATTCTCCTTCAGCATCCGCCGCATCTCCTCGCGCACCGCGCGCAGTTCCTGCGGGGTGGAGCCCACCACCAGATGAGCCATGATGGAGGAGGAGGCCTGCCCGAGTGCGCAGGCGCGCACATCATGGGCGAAATCGCTTACGCGCCCGTCCGCCACGTTGAGGTCCACCGTCACCGTCGACCCGCAGAGCCGCGAATGGGCGGTCGCTGTCGCGTCGGGCGCCGCCAGCCGGCCGATGCGTGGAATCTCGGCCGCGAATGCGAGAATCCGGGCGTTATAGACGTCGTTGATCATCTGCATGGGTCCCGCGCCGGGCGCCGGGACAGGGTATCGCCATGCGTCCTGCACTCCGGTGTTCGGCCTTTGCTGCAATTGCCGCAACCTATCCTGTTCTTATATAAGGGCTCAGGATAGCGGTGAAAGAGCCGCTTCCAGACGTTCCCAAAGGCTTGATTGGCAAGCGACGGCGCCCCGGCCCGCCGCTTCCTGCGGGGCGCGGCCCGACGAGACCGCGCGCAGCGAAGCCGACACCGGTGACACTCCCCACCGCAAGGTGGGTCGAACGGAGTTGGTCATGGACGCGGTTGTGAAGAGTTTGACATTGAACATTCCGGAGGCCGAGCCGGCGCAGGACAAGCGCCCGGTCGTCCGTCCCAGCCGCGAGGAAGCGGAAGGTGCCATCCGCACACTGCTCGCCTATATCGGCGAGGACGTGAGCCGCGAGGGGCTGGAAGACACGCCGCGGCGCGTGATCCGCGCCTATGATGAGCTTTATGCCGGCTATGGCCATGATGCCGAGGAAATTCTCGGTCGGACCTTCGGCGAAATCGGAACCTTCGACGACTTCGTGCTGCTGCGCGATATTCCCTTCTATTCCCATTGCGAGCACCACATGGTGCCGTTCGTGGGCAAGGCGCATGTGGCCTATTTCCCGGTGGACCGCGTGGTGGGCCTCTCCAAGATCGCGCGGGTGGTGGATGTCTATGCCCGCCGCCTCCAAACCCAGGAACACTTGACCTCGCAGATCGTGCGGGCCCTCGACGACAGCCTGAAGCCGCGCGGCATCGCTGTCATGATCGAGGCGGAACATATGTGCATGTCTATGCGCGGCATCGCCAAGGCAGGTATTTCAACGCTTACCAGCCAGTTCACGGGTGCCTTCCGCGACGATCCGGCGGAGCAGGTGCGTTTCATAACCATGGTTCGCGGCCGCTGAGGCGCGCCGCCGGGAACATCCGATGACCCTTGAGATCCATTTCCAGACGGCGGCCGACACCCGCGCGCTGGAGGAAGGCACCTTGCTCGCCCCGCGCTTTGATGCCGCCGGCCTCGTCACCGCCATCGCCGTGGATGCCACGACCGGCGAGGTTCTGATGCTCGCCCATATGAATGCCGAGGCGCTGGCGCGCACCATCGAGACCCGCGAGGCCCATTATTACAGCCGCTCGCGCAAAGCCTTGTGGAAGAAGGGCGAAAGCTCCGGCCACACTCAGAAGGTCGTAGACCTGCTGGTGGATTGCGACCAGGACGCCGTGCTGCTCAAGGTGGAGATGGGCGGGACGGGCGCCGCCTGCCATACCGGCCGCCGCTCCTGCTTCTACCGCCGGGTGACCCTGGGAGGTCCAGCCGCAGACGCCGGGCTTGCCTTCACGGGCGACACCCCGCGCTTCGACCCCGCCGAGGTCTACCGCAAGGGCTGAGGTCTGCAGCCACGCTTCCGTCACCATGACCGGGCATTTTGCCGGTCATGGCTCTCGCCGCCGTATGCCGGCGTAGATGCCGCGGTGGGAGGCCGGTTATGGTTCAGGTGTTTCCCTTTTTCGGCCGGCCCTCCGACCTTTCGGGTGGGGGCCGCGCGAGCGCGCCTGACACCGAAGCCGTCACCCCGCCGTCCACCCCCGCAGCCCATCGCCCGTCGGTCGCCCTCGCGCTTGGGGGCGGCGCGGCGCGTGGATTTGCCCATATCGGCGTGATGCGGGCGCTGGAGCGCCATGGCATTCGCCCCAGCATCCTCGCCGGCACATCCATCGGCGCCGTGGTCGGCGGGCTCTGGGCAGCGGGCAAGCTGGATGCGCTGGAGGATTGGGCGCTGCATCTCACCAAGCGGGGGATTCTGCGCTATATCGATCCGGTCCTCGGTGGACCGGGGCTGATCAGCGGCAAGCGCCTGTTCGATCGCCTCAGCCGCGAACTGGACGGCATCGAGATCGAGCAGTTGCCGGTGACATTCGGT
>JASBUY010000456.1 GCA_030147645.1 Aquabacter sp.
TCGGATTGGTCAGGAAGGTGTTCAGCGCCTGGGGCGTCCAGTTGCCGCCGTGCGCCTTCATGCCGGCGGAATAGGCGAAGCCCGGCGCGCTCGCCACGGGGCGATCAACGACGCCATAAAGATCCGGTCCCACCTTGGGTCCGGCCCCTTCCTGGAAATTGTGGCACGAGGCGCAGCGCTTGGCGATGTTGGCGCCCTTCTCGATGGACGCCTTGGCGAACAATTCCTCGATCGGAACGCTCACGGCCGCAGCGGGCTGAGCCTCAGCCGGTCCATCCGGAACCGCAATCTCATAGCCCGGCTTTGCGGGCGCCTCGGGCGCGAACAGGATTTCCGAGAAGATGCCGAGGCCGAGGGTCAGCGTCAGAGTGCCGAGCACCGCCCCTGCGATCTTGTTTAATTCAAAACTATCCATCGGCGCTTCGCTCCTGGGAGCCCCACTTTTTCTATCCGGCACAGCGCGCGTCCGCGTCACCGCGCCACGCGCGGGCACAGACTGCCGGACAGTAATCACGTTGTCGGAAGGGGTGCAACCCATCTGGGGCGCGCCCCAATGCCACGCACCGGGCCGTGCGTTCCGGCCGCGCGGCCCCGCTGGACAGACGGGCGCTCAGGGTGGATATGCGCGGGCAGCATCAACGAGGAAACGAGGCCGATGAGCCGCCGCATCGTGTTCCAGGGCGAGCCGGGCGCCAACTCCCACATCGCCTGCCGCGAAACCTATCCGGACCATGAGGCGGTGCCCTGCGCCACCTTCGAGGATTGTTTCGCCGCCGTGGAGGGCGGGACCGCCGACCTCGCCATGATCCCCATCGAGAATTCCGTCGCGGGCCGCGTTGCGGACATCCACCATCTGCTGCCCAAGGCCAGCCTCACCATCATCGGCGAGTTCTTCCTGCCGCTCTCTCATCAGTTGATGGCGGTCAAAGGGGCCAATCTCTCCACCATCAAGACCGCACAGAGCCACGTGATGGCGCTCGGCCAATGCCGCAAGGCGATGCGCACGCTCGGCCTGTCCGCGGTGATCGGTGCGGACACTGCCGGCTCAGCCCGCGAGATCGCGGAGGCGAAGGACGTGACGCGGGCCGCCATCGCGTCCCGCCTCGCCGCCGAACTCTACGGGCTCGATATCCTCGCTGAGAATATCGAGGACGAAAGCCACAACACCACGCGCTTCGTCATTCTGGCGCGCGAGGGAGAGTGGGCGCCGGCGGGCAATGGACCGGTGGTGACGAGCTTCGTATTCCGCGTGCGCAACGTTCCGGCCGCGCTCTACAAGGCGCTGGGCGGCTTCGCCACCAACGGCGTCAATATGACCAAGCTGGAATCCTACCAGATGGACGGCGCCTTCACGGCCACGCAATTCTATGCAGACGTGGACGGGCACCCCGACGACCGGGGCCTGAAATTCGCGCTGGAGGAATTGGCGTTCTTCTCGCGCGAGATGCGCATTCTGGGCGTCTATCCCGCCCATTCCTATCGGCTCGGCCTCGACCAGGGCGCGTGAGCGCTGGGAGAGTGAGGCCGCGAGAGTGAGGCCGGGACACGCAGTCCCGGCCGAAGCGCGCCTCAGCGCGCGTCCTTCTTCGCCTGCGCGGTGGCGACGAACTTGGTGACGCGGCCCGCTTCGCCGGAGCGGCTGCCGAGGCGGTCGAGACGGGTCTTGGGCTTGGCGTGCATGCCGTCATTGGCATGCTTACCGGCGTCGGGGTGGCCTGCAGGGTGAGCCGCGTGCTTCAGGGCAAGCGCCGCGCGGGCATTGGCAATGAGCGTCGCGCGCGCTTCGGCGTCCTCGCGGCGGGTCATTTCCCGGCGCGCGCGCGTCAGCGCGTCGGTCAGCACTGAGGCCTTCTGGCGATTACCGGCATCGGCCTTGTCGAAGGTCACTTCGCCACGCCCGCCCTTGCCGCGCAGCGCACGGCGCTGGTTGTTGGCGATGGTCTGGGCCCGGTCGCGGCGGTCGCGCAGATGATGGATGAGCGCGTGCAGATCCGCATGGCTGAGGTCGGTGAGGACGGGATGCCGCGCCTTCTCCACAAACTCCATTTCGTCGGCGGTGAGCAGGCGCTGCTCGGTCTTTCTGGTATGGGCCATTGCGGTTTTCCGATAGACTGGCAAACAGATCAACCGCTTGTGACACGGCGATTATGACGCTCGTGCGACATCCGCGCTCCCGGTCCGGACGGCCCCGTTGAAGCTCCCCTCCCCTTCTTTGCCCGCCCCCGCGCTTCGTCCCGAAGAGGCGGAAATCCTCGCCCGCGTGCTGCACCGGGACGGGATGACGCTGATTCTCGACAAGCCGGCGGGGCTTCCCGTTCATCCCGGACCGAAGGGTGGGATCACCCTGCACGATCTGCTCGACGCGCTGCGCTTCGGCCTGCCGCGCCGGCCAGAACTCGCGCATCGCCTGGACAAGGACACCTCCGGCTGCCTCGTGCTGGGGCGCCACCCCAAGGCCCTCGCCCAGCTCAATGCCCTGTTTGCGAAGGGGTTGGCGCACAAGACCTATGTGGCGGTGACGCGCGGCGCACCGGTCGCGGACAGCGGCCGCATCGACCAGCCGCTCGCGAAGCGCTCGCCCCATCGCGGCTGGTGGATGCAGGCCGTGCCGAAGGGCACGCCCGGCGCGCTGGAGGCCGTCACCGATTGGCAGGTGCTGCACCGGGGCGAGGGGCTGGCCGTCATCGCGCTTGCGCCGCTCACGGGGCGAACGCATCAATTGCGCGCCCACCTCGCGTCTCTCGGCGCACCCATTCTGGGCGATTCCATCTATGGCGGCGCATCGCGCCTGCCGGGGGGTCCGATCCTGCATCTGCATGCCCGCAAGATCGTCCTGCCGCTGGCCAAGAACGGACCCCCGCTCTCGGTGTGCGCGCCCTTTCCCCTCC
>JASBUY010000457.1 GCA_030147645.1 Aquabacter sp.
TTCCCCGAACTGGCCAAGCGCGCCCATGAATGGGCCGGAAACTTCGAGGCCCAGGGCGGCGCCTACCGCCTGCTTGTGCGCCGGGGCGGGAGCCCGCGGGAATGACGGCGCTCCTCGAGGCGCGGGTGCGCGCGGCGTTGACGACGGTGATGGACCCCGAAATGGGCCTCAGTTTGATGGAACTGGGCCTCATCTACGCACTGGAGGTTTCGCCTGCCGGTTCCGTCCACGTCGTCATGACGACCACCACCCGAGGCTGCCCGCTCGCCGGCATATTGCGGGAAATGGTCGAGGCAGCCGTCGCCGGGGTGGACGGTGTCACCGCGGTCGTGGTCGAACTCACCTACGAGCCCGCCTGGACACCGGACATGATCCGCAGCGCGTGACCGCCGATTTCCCGGAGAGCGCCCCGCTCCGCGGGGATGCTCAGCCTGAACGGGCGTCGCTGCGACAGTGCGGAGTTAAGCCGCGTTCCGACCGGAGGGACAGAGCGGTGCACAGCCTTGAATGCGCATCGACAATGCGGTCTTATCCGCCAGCGCCTTCCGGCGTCCTGCTTCTTCCCGTGCGCAAGGATCACCAACGACGTGGGAATCGATCGCAGCATCCTGCGCGGCGTCCCGCTCTTTGCCGCCATGACCGACACGCAGCTCGACCGGCTGACCGCGCAGGCGAGCGTCCGGCGCGTCCCTCAGGGAGACGCCGTCTTCGAGCAGGGCGAGGCCGCACGATCCTTCTACCTGCTGCTGCACGGCCGCCTCAAGGTCACGCAGGTGACCCGCGACGGCCAGCAGATCATCGTCCGCGTGGTACATCCTGGCGATCTCTTCGGCTTCGCACGCGCCTTGAGCCGGCCGGATTACCCCGGCACGGCGAGCGCGGCGGTGGACAGTCTCGTCGCCGCCTGGCCGACGGAGTCCTGGGACCGCTTCGTGGAGGACAATCCGCATCTTGCTATGAACGCGATCCGCACCATCGGCCAGCGGCTGGACGAGGCGCACACCCGCATCCGCGAGATGTCCACCGAAGAGGTGGAGCGGCGCGTCGCCCATGCGGTGCTGCGCCTCGCCCAGCAGGCCGGTACGCGCGAGGTGGACGGCCTGCGGATCGACTTCCCCATCTCCCGCCGGGACATTGCGGAAATGACCGGGACCACGCTCCATACCGTCTCTCGCATCCTGAGCGCCTGGGAGGCGAAAGGCCTCGTGGAAGGCGGGAGGCAGAAGCTGCTGGTCCGCGACATGGCCGGCCTGGCACAACTTGCGGAAGGCCGGGAGGACTGAGCCGGCTGCGGGCGTGTCCGGCGCATCAGGCGCGGCGGGCCGTGCTTGGCGCCTTCTGGGCGACCTTGGGGCCCGTGAAGACGCCCCAATAGGCGATCGCGAAGCTGATGAAGCCGAACGACCAGCACAGGCCGGCCGCGTCCAGCAGCAGAGGTGGCCCGGCGTCGAAGGCGGATGCGATGCGTGCGAGGCTGCCGACGACGACGAGCAGGTAGCAGGCCTGCGTCGCCGGGCTCGCGATCAGCGGTCGCCCCGTATGGCCGAGGCTCGCCCGGGACATGACGGCGAGCGTCAAGGTGCCGAAGGCGCCCGCGGTCCAGGCATGGAGCCCGGCCCCCGCCGGCGCGAGTCCGAAGCTGGCCGCGGCGGAAAGCGCGAACCCCAGCGGCACGAAGAGGTAGGCGATGTGCAGGATTACCAGGAGGGGATTGCGCCAGGTTCGCTCGCCCGCCCAGCGTGAGAGGCGCAGCAGGTGCAGCACCGCGCAGCCGGCGAGCGCCAATCCGCTTGCGCGTGTATCCGGACGCACGACCCACAGCGTCAGCGCAAGGCCGGTCATCACCAGCACCGCCTTGTCGTAGGCGCCGAACGGAACGGGCAGGCGCCCGCCACGCTGGGCGAGCCAGTTGTTGGTAAAGCTCGGAATGACGCGGCCGCCGATCAACGCCACGAGCATGAGGATTGTGCCGATCGCGAGCCGCCGCGCATAGACCGCCTCGCCGGCCAGATGCGCCTCCACATGGAAGGCGATATTCGTCGCGCAGAGCAGGCAGAGAATGGTCACGACCTTGAGGTTGCGCCAGTTCCGGCTGGCGACGATCTCACGGATGGCCGCGCCCGCGAGCATGAGGAGGAAGAGTGCATCCGCCGCCATGGCCAGGTCCCATCCGATCCAGGCGGAGACTGAAACGGCGGCGCGCCCGAAAAGCCATGCCAGGACCAGCACGAGAAGCGGCGTGCCGAGGACGGGCAGCCGGCCGGTCCAGTTTGGAATGGCCGTGAGGAGGAATCCGCCGATGGCGGCAGCTTGGTAGCCGAACAGCATTTCATGGACGTGCCAGTCCACTGGAGCGAAAGCCGTGGGCACGCTGACTATGCCGGCGACGAAGGGAAGCCAGACCAGGATGGCCAGCCCCGCCTGGAGCGCGGCAAGCAGGAAGAAAGGACGAAATCCATAAGACAGGAACGGATGGCCTTGATAGGTCTTGAGACCGGGACGGGGCGCCATTTGCTTTCAGTCTCCGTGAAAGCGCGTCGTTCCGCGCCAGCCAGTCTCGCCAAGCAATCCGGCATGCTCTCCGCCGCTCGGGCTCGGCGGCGCGTGCCGTCTTCGCTGGTCTCATTGAAAGCCTAACGGGGCAGCGGCGCGTCCTGCGTGACAAAACGCAAGCTCGCTGAAGATTGAGGGTTTGCTCCGCACTGCATCTGTTTGCGTTGAAACAACGAACGCGACTGAAGATGGCGCTTTCATGAGTAAGTGATCAGGCCACATGTCAACGACGGTCGTTGCGGTGCAATTCTTGAAGACGGGTTTCCGGGATGGACACGAAGGCGCCGCCATCTGAGAGCCTGCCATTGGTTTATTCGTGCTCCGGATGTTCGAGCGCGGCGCAGCTCGCCAATTATCTAGCCGTTCGCCTGGATCGTCTGGGCCATGCGGAAATGTCATGCATCGCAGGGCTCGGCGGCGATATCCCTTCGCTGGTACGCCTCGCGAAGGCCGGGCGTTCAATCGTGGCGATCGATGGCTGCGGGCTGAGGTGCGTTCAGAGGACTCTGGCGCGTCATGGTCTTCGGCCCACGGTCGAGTACGAACTGACGCGGCTTGGCGTGAAGAAGCGCTCCCATGCGGATTTTGAGCAGGCCGAAGCTGAGGATCTCCTTGGGGGGATCATTCACGAGATCGGGGGGCATGGGGCCGGATGCTCGAGGCCCGATCGACTTCCGACCGATCAATGAGCGATTGATGAATGGTTTATATCTGTCACCTTTGTTCTGGGTCTTGAGGGAACGCAGATGGAACTCCTCGTTACATCCCTGATTTTTTTGCTCGCGCATGCGATTTTGTTGTCGGCACGGGTGAGGCGGGCGCTTGTCGGGCAGATCGGCCTTGAGACCTACGAAATTTGTGCTTCGAGTATCTCCTTCGCTCTGTTTGCAGCCTTGATTGTCTCTCTGCAACATTCTCCTTTCGATGCACTGTGGTGATGAGCGTCAACGTGTGGCAGAAGTTCCGATTCATCATTACTCGTGGCCAACATCACTAGGGTGGACCATAGCTACACCCAGGATTTTTCCCAGCTTCAGGGCAAGTGGTATCGATTGCGCCCGGGTGGGTGGCGCACGCGACGCCGTGCCCTCCGTTTTTTCATCTGGCTCTGACTGAGATTTTCTAGCGCCTGCGGCTCCGATTAGGGGGCACATTGCCGGCAGCATCGAATGATACGCGGCGCGTGTCGGATGAAGCACGTGGGAGGCCAACCGGCTCGCGCCAGCGGTGGCTCCCCAGCTTCGAGAGGACGGACCCGCGGGCACTGCGGAAGTGTATGTTCGGCGATCTCCAGGCCTCTGGACGGCAGATCCTTGCGGAACGTTCAGGTCCGGCGTCGAAATCGGCGGTTGGAATGTAGCTGAACGTGAGCCGGTTTGCCGCGATTTGTCTCAGACGTCAGGCCTATGTGATCTGGAAATGACGCACTGCACCTAGCCCCGCCGCTCGCGCCAGCCGAGCCAGACGAGGGCGAGGACCGCGAGGGCGAGCCACGGCAGCAGCACGGCGTTCATGATCTGCCAGCCAAGAAGATGAAGCATGGCGCCGGCGCCGAGCGAGGTCGCCACCCCGACGATGAAGATCACGAGGTCGTTGGCCGCCTGCGCCTGCGCGCGCTCTTCCGGCGCGTAGCATCGTGTGAGCAGCGTGGTGCCGCCGATGAACAGGAAGTTCCAGCCCACGCCCAGCAGAACGAGCGCAGAGGCGAAGGCGAGGAATTGCGTGCCCGACAGGGCGATCAGAACATGACCCGCCAGCAGGAACGCCCCGGCCAGCATCACCTTGAGCACCCCGAAGCGGGAGATGAGCGCGCCAGTGAAGAAGGACGGCAGGAACATGCCCAGCACATGCATCTGGATCACCGTCGCCGCGGCCGAAAGGTCGTGATGATGGTGCAGCATGGCGAGCGGGGTCGCCGTCATGGCGAGGATCATCACGCCATAGCCCGTGGCCGCGCCGAACAGGGCCACGAGATAGGCGGGCTGCCGGATGATCGCGCCCAGCGGTCGCCCGCCGCCCGATGCGCTCCGCACGGGCCGCGGTACGTCCACGCCCTGCAGGAGACCCGCCGCCAGCAGCGAAACGACGGCGAGGATAAGGAACGAGCCGGCATAGTCCGCCGCCAGCAAGGGGCCGCCGAAGCGCCCGAGGATCGGGCCGGCGATGGCGGCCACCACCCCGCCCGCACGAACGAAGGAGATGGCGCGGGGGCGGAAGGCGTCGGTGGCCACCTCCGCTGCGGCAAAGCGATAGAATTGCGCGAAGGCCTGGTAGGCGCCGACGAGGCCGGTCCCGAGGCAGAGCAGCGGCAGCGATGCATAAAAGATCCCGAGCGCCCCCAGGAGGCCGCCGAGGGTTCCCAGCACGGCGCCCGCCACGAAGCCGATCCTTCGCCCCACGCGGGCCATCCACAGGGATGCCGGGGCGATGCCGATCGCCGTGCCGAGGAACATGGCCGCGACCGGCAGCGTGGCGAGTTCCGGCGCGGGGGTGATGGCGGCGCCGGCAAGGCCGGCCACCGTCATCACCATGACGGACGCCGTCTGGAACAGCGCCTGGGCGGCGGAGAGCAGCGCGACCTGCCGGATCATGCGGCTTCGCGGCATCGCCTGCGCAATGGCGGGTGCGATCATCAGAACACCAGCACCTTGTCGGCCGAGACGGCGACGGCCGAGAGTTCATCCATGGTGCTGCGCCGGGCGCCGGGCATCACATCGGCATCGGCGAGGCCACGGGCGTCCATGCAGGTGCCGCACAGAAGCACCTCGCCCTTGCCGGCGAGGACCCGCTTCAGCATGCGCTCCGCATTGTAATAGCCGTCCGGCGTCTTCTGACCCGCCTTCGCGGCGGCGACCGCATCCGCCATGAGGAACACGGTGACCCGGTTTCCCGCATCCTGCTTGAGGATGCCGGCGGCGACGCGCAGGCCGTTATAGACGCGCTCCGTGCCGTAGGGCGGATCGTTGAGAATGAACAGCGCATGCATGTCCGACTCCGCCGGTACCCCACGATGCCCTCGCGGCATGGGCAGGATAATTATACGTTCAAGTTATCGCTTGAATGATGTATCGTTACCATCATGTGCAAGTCAACGGATCCCAAACGCGCTCTGTTTGCCGAGTTGGCCGCGGTGGCACGCGCCCTCGGCCACGAGCACCGCGTGGAGTTGCTGGAGCACCTCGCCCAGGGCGAACGCAGCGTGGAGGCGCTGGCGCGGCTGACCGGGCTCTCCATGGCCAATGCCTCGCAGCACCTGCAGCAGCTGCGTCGCGCGGGCCTGCTGGATGCCCGCCGCGACGGCAAGTTCGTCCTCTACCGGCTGGCGGACGACGGGATCGTCCAGCTCATGTCGGTGCTGCGGCAGACTGCGGAACGCAACATCGCGACCGTCGGCGCTTTGCTTGCGCGTTATTTCGACGGGCGGGACGGGCTTGAGCCCATCGGCCGCGCCGACCTTGTGGAACGCGCGCAGGCGGGCCTCGTCACGGTGATCGACGTGCGACCTCGCGAGGAGTTCGACCTCGGCCACGTGCCCGGAGCCGTCAGCATTCCACTTGAGGAGCTGGACGCGCGTCTCGAGGAACTCGATCCGGCGGCAGAGATCGTCGCCTACTGCCGCGGCGCCTATTGCCTGCTCGCAGTGGAGGCGGTCGTACGCCTGCGCGCCAAAGGCTTCTCGGCCCGGCGCATGGAAGACGGCATGCCGGAATGGCGCGCCGCGGGACTGCCGGTCGTGGCGGGCTGACGCGACGCCATCCCCCGAAGTCCAAACCAAAAAATGGGAGAAACGCCAATGTTCAAAATGCTATCGGGCGTGCTTGCCTTGGGGCTCCTCGCGGTCCTGCTCGCGACACCAGTGGCCGCCATTGACCTACCCGGCCCGCTCGTGTCGAGCGAATGGCTCGCAGCCCACCAGGACGAGGTCCTCGTCCTCGACGTGCGCAATGACGACACCAGCTACAAGGAAGGCGGCCACCTCATCGGCGCGGTGCCTCTCGACTTCCGCAAGGCTCGTGGCACCACCACCGAACGCGGCGTGGAAATCGCCGACATGAACCTGCCGCCCGAGGCGTTCTCGGCGCTCATGCGATCGGCCGG
>JASBUY010000462.1 GCA_030147645.1 Aquabacter sp.
GCAGGTGGAAGCGTTTCACCGCCTTGCTCTGCTGCATGGCGGCACCGACAACGGGCCACCGGGCATTCGCGCCCAATATGATCCGCATTATTACGCGGCTTTCGTGCGCGACCCGGACGGCAACAAGCTGGAGGCAGTCACCTATTCGGCGGCGTAGGATACGGGATCGCCGGGGATGAAGGCATCGAAGGCGGCCCAGAATTGCGCGCGGATGGGGTCGCGTTCCATCAGGATCTCGTGGCGCGCGCCGGGAATGATGACATGCCCGCCCGCAATCAGGCGCATGGACAGATGCTCCACCGCCCGGGTCGAGACGATCCTGTCCTCGCCGGCCCCCACCAGCAGCATGGGCTGACGGATCTGGCGCATCACTTCCGGCTTCGCCAGACGCTCCATGATATCGAACGCGGCCGCGAGCCAGGAAATGGTCGGCGCCCCCAACGCCAATTGGGGATGGGCGCGGACCATATCCGCCGCCATGGCATAGCGCCGGGCATCGGACGTCACGGGATTGGTGGCGAAGGGCCGCTCGGTGATGGGACCGTGCGAGCCGCCGGGAATGAAGGCCCAGCCGAACGGGCCGCGCAGCGCGCGCGCCAGCGCCCGCGCCGCCCCGCCCCCGCGTCCGAGATTGAGCGCGAGCATGGGTGCGATCAGCACCATGCGGTCGAACCAGCGCTGGCCTTCCAACACCGCGTCGAGGGCGATGGTTGCGCCCATGGAATGGGCCAGCAGATAATGGGGCGCGGGACAGTCCGGCAGCAGCACCTGCCGGGCGAAGGCGGCGAGGTCGCGCTGATAGGCCGAAAAATCCGTCACGTGACCCTTGCGGGGATGGCGCAGTTCACGCTCGGAGCCGCCTTGTCCCCGCCAGTCGAAAATGGCGGCGGAAAAGCCGCGCGCCGTCAGTTCGCGGATCACTTCGTAATATTTCTCGATGAATTCCGTGCGCCCCGCGAGAACCGTGACCGTGCCGCGCGCGGGAATGCCCGCGTCCGCGGGCCAATGCGCGTAGCGCAGCTTGATGCCGTCCGCGGTCTCGATGAAACCAGAGCGCGCCCCGGGCGGCGCGGGCCAGCCGGGAATTTCGCACAACGGGGAAGACGCGGACGCAGCCGGTGCCATGCTACTGGTTCTTGATAGGGGAGAATGCCGCCCGCATCAGAGGCTTACACATTCGCCCCGGCGCGGGCAATGCGAGGGGTGCATCGCCTGCCTCTCGCAGCAAAAGCGTCTCAATAGGGCTTTCCGGCAAAGCCGATGACCTGCACGCCGCTGATCTCGCCCGACATTGCGTCCAGCACCAGGCGGACGCGCTCGCGGCGCGGCCCGGTCGCCTCGCACACATAAGCGCCGCCCCGGCGGTTGAGATTGGTGATGCCGGAAAAGCCCCGCGCGCGCAGCGTCGCTTCAAGGGCGTCCGGCGTCATGGCGCGCGCATCCAGCAGCGGCTGACCCGCCTCGTCGTAGGAGGGCGAGAGACCCGCCATGGCGCGGCCACCCTCATTGGGACGGAAAGGGGCACCCAAGCTCGACCCGCCCGAGGACACGCCGACCACCTGGGCCAGAGCTGCGGAGCCGACGATCACAGCCATCACAGCGCCGCCCGCACACAGGAGGGCTGCGACCGGAAGACGAGGCATGATGCGGCTCGGTCTCACTGGGATTGACCGCACGGCTAAGTCGAAGCGCGCCTGACGCACGACGACGATAAACTGTGAGCTTATTATAAGGGAAACTTGTGAACGATTTCCCGACACCATGTTCAGTCGGAGTTCATAAATCCGGACCCTTGACGGGTGCCGGACTGCTTCCCACATCCGGCATGGCACCGGTCTTCGGAAGGTGCCGTCCTTGGGTCCGGCTCCGGCGGACCCGCCCCCGCATGTCGCTTTAGGAGGATATGCCATGCGAACCTTTGATCTTGCTCCCCTCTACCGCAACACAGTCGGCTTCGACCGCCTGTTTTCGCTGCTCGATTCCGTCGGCGGCGTCGAGGCGAGCCCGGGCTACCCGCCCTACAATATCGAGCGGACCGGTGAGACCGACTATCGCATCACCGTCGCCGTCGCGGGCTTCACCCCCGAGGAACTGGTGATCGAGTCCAAGGAAAGCAGCCTGACCATTCGCGGCGAGAAAGCCGAAGCGCAGGAGAGCGAGCGCGGCCAGGTGCTGTATCGCGGCATCGCCGCCCGCGCCTTCGAACGGCGCTTCCAGCTCGCCGACCATGTGGAAGTGAAGGGCGCCCGATTGGAAAACGGCCTGCTCCACGTGGAATTGGTGCGCAATGTGCCGGAGGCGAAGAAGCCCCGCACCATTGCCATCTCCACCGGTGCGCCGCAAAGCGCCCCCCTGGTTGAAGGTCAGGTGGACGTGAAGGCCGCCTGAGGCCCCACGCCTCCCCACATTTCGCGCCCCGGCCGCGTGCCGGGGCGCTCCCGTTGCGCATTCCCTGCCCTGCCCTTCCGCGATGGCCCTGCGCTTCCTATGTTGAGCAGTGAAGCGGCGGCAGCCGCGCTGCCTTGCGAGGACATCGCCATGTTCATCCAGACCGAGCCCACTCCCAATCCGGCCACCTTGAAGTTTCTTCCAGGACGCACCGTGCTCGGGGAAGGGACGCTGGAATTGCGCTCGCCCATGGAGGCGGGCCGTTCGCCGCTGGCCCAGCGTCTGTTCGAAGTGCAGGGCGTCACCGGCATCTTCCTCGGTTCCGACTTCATCACCGTCACCAAGGCGGGCGGCGACTGGATGCACCTGAAGCCGGCGATTCTCGGCGCCATCATGGAGCATTTCATGTCCGGCGCGCCCATCCTCTCGGAGGGCGAGGAAGCGGACATCGACGAAGAGGACGAGTTCTTCGAGGAGAGCGACAGCGAGATCGTCGGCACCATCAAGGAGCTGATCGAGACCCGCGTCCGGCCGGCCGTGGCCAATGATGGTGGCGACATCACCTTCCGCGGCTTCAAGGAAGGCGTGGTGTTCCTCAACATGAAGGGCTCCTGCGCGGGCTGCCCCTCCTCCACCGCGACGCTGAAGAACGGCATCGAGAATCTGCTGCGCCACTTCGTGCCGGAAGTGGTGGAAGTGCGCCCGGTCTGACGCGACCGGCGGTTTTTCCGCCATCCCCTTCCGTCAGCGGGCGTTTCGGTAGAATGTGGCCGCGGGATTCGGGCTATCGCGGACACCATGTACATTCTCGCTCTCGATACGGCGCTGACCGCCTGCTCTGTCGCGCTGCTGGACGCGGAGTCCGACACGATCGTGGCGGGCGATTCCGTGTTCATGGATCGCGGCCATGCGGAGGCCCTGGTTCCCATGGTGGAACAGGTCATGCAGACCGCGCGCATCGGCTTTTCGGACCTGGAGCGGGTTGCCGTGACCGTGGGGCCGGGAAGCTTTACCGGTCTGCGCGTGGGCTTGTCGGCGGCACGCGGCTTCGCTTTGGCCACGGGCAAGCCGGCGGTGGGCGTGACGACACTGGCGGCGCTCGCGGCACCCTTCCTCGCTTTCGATGATTCCCATCCCGTCCTGTGTGCCATCGACGCACGCCACGGCCATGTCTTCCTTCAATTATTCGGGGTCGGCGGGCGGACCCTGGTTCCCCCGCGCATGGCCTCGGTGAAGGAAGCCGGCCGCATCGCGGCGATCGGCGCCGTGCGCCTTGTGGGCTCCGGAGCCGCTTTGGTCGCCGACGCCTGGCCCAATGGTGAGCCGGCGCCGATTTCCGTCGAACAGCTTGCCGCGCCCGATGTGGCCTGGGTCGCCCGCCTCGGCGCTGCCGCGGAGCCGGCGAGCGCGGAGCCGAAGCCGCTCTATCTGCGCGCCCCGGATGCCAAGCCGCAGGATGGCGCACGCATCGCGCGGGTCTGAGTACCATGAGTCTATTCAGCCGCTTCCTCACGCCGCCCGACCCGCAGATGCGGGATGCGCGCGGAGCAGACGCGCTCGATCTTGCGCGCATCCATGCCGCAAGCTTTCATCGCGGCTGGGGGGCGGACGAGTTCGAGCGTCTGCTGGCGGACCGCGTCACCCTCGCCCATGTCTTGCTCGAGCGGCCAGCCGGCGCGCCCGTGGGCTTCGTTCTCTCCCACATGGTGCCGCCGGAAGGCGAGATATTGTCCATCGCCATCGCCCCGCCCGCGCGGCGCAAGGGCCATGCGGGGCGGCTCCTCCTCCATCATCTGGGGCGGCTTGCCGCCTTGGGCGTGAGCGTCTCGCATCTGGAGGTGGACGCCACCAATCTTCCCGCCCTCGCCCTGTATCGGCGGCTCGGCTATGTCGAGGCGGGGCGGCGCAAGGGCTATTACCGCGAAGGCGACCAAGTCACGGATGCCCTGATCCTGCGGCGCTACTTCTGACCGGGTGCCGCTTGCCGTCGGGGGGCCGGGGCGGCATAAGCGAGCGGATGGGTGTCCAGGGAGGCCGAGGCCCTTGAGCGGGAAGATCAGCGCGATCGAGGAAGCCTGTCATGCCAAGGGCATGCGCATGACCGACCAGCGCCGCGTCATCGCCCGCGTTCTCACCGCCGCCTCGGACCATCCCGACGTCGAGGAATTGCACCGCCGCGCCAGCGCCATCGATGCCAACATCTCCATCTCGACCGTCTATCGCACGGTGAAGATGTTCGAGGACGCCGGCATCATCGCCCGCCATGAATTCGGCGATGGCCGCTCGCGCTACGAGCCGGTGCCGGACGAGCATCACGACCATCTGATCGATTTGCGCTCCGGCCGGGTGGTGGAGTTCCGCTCCGAGGAGATCGAGCGCCTGCAGGACGAGATCGCCCGCAAGCTGGGGTACAAGATCGTCGGCCACCGGCTGGAGCTCTATGTGCTCCCCTTGGACGAGGATCCGGCATGAGCGGCCGCCCCCCCGGCGCCCGCCCCGCCCCGGGCGACGGCTATCCGCTTGACCCGCTGGGGCCAGAGCAGCCGCTGGTCACCCGCATCCTGGAGGCGGGGCCGTTCTACGAGGCCGAGGAATATCACCAGGACTAC
>JASBUY010000467.1 GCA_030147645.1 Aquabacter sp.
CGCTATCCCGTGCCGCTCGCCGCCGCCGCGCTCCAGATGTTCCTCGCCGCCTCGGGCGCGGGCATGGGGCGCGAGGACGACGCCTCCGTCGCGCGCATCTATGCCCAGCTTTCGGGAACGCGCCTGCCGGGGCAGGGGGAGGGCCAGGCATGAGCCTGCTGCTCGGCGCCGTCGCGGACGATTATACGGGCGCGTCCGACCTCGCGAACACCTTCACCAAAGCGGGCCTGCGCACGCTCCAGACCATCGGCGTGCCCGAACCGGGGCTCGATCTGCCGGACGTGGACGCGGTGGTGGTGGCGCTGAAAAGCCGCTCCATTCCGGCACAGGAGGCGGTGGCGCTGTCCCTTGAAGCCGCGCGCTGGCTGCGCGCGCGGGGGGCGGGGCATGTGCTGTTCAAGGTGTGCTCCACCTTCGATTCCACCGATGCCGGCAATATCGGCCCGGTCACCGACGCCCTGCGCGCGGAACTCTGCGCGGGAGACCCACGGCCGGTGATCGTCACCCCGGCCTTTCCCGAGACCGGGCGCACCGTCTATCTCGGCCATCTGTTCGTGGGTCCGCTTTTGCTGAGCGACAGCCCGCTCAAGGACCATCCGCTCAACCCCATGCATGATTCCAGTCTCGTGCGGGTGCTTCGCCGGCAAAGTGAAGGCGAGGTGGGCCTTGTCGATCTCGCCAGCGTGGAGGCGGGGGCGGACGCGGTACGTGCGCGGCTGGCCGATCTCGCCAAGGCCGGCACCGGCGCGGCCATCGCGGACGCGGTGTTTGACCGCCATCTGGACGTGCTGGGCGAAGTGGCGCTGGAGGCGCCGCTCTCCACCGGCGCGTCCGGCCTTGGCCTCGGCCTCGCCCGGACCCTGGTGCGCGCCGGGCGGAGCGCCGGCAGTGCCGTCGCCCTGCCCCCGGATGTCGGCGGTCCCGCCGCCATTCTTGCCGGAAGCTGCTCGGCGGCGACCTTGGCGCAGATCGTCGAGGCGGAAAAATCCCTCCCCGTCCTGCGCCTTGAGGCCGAGGCGCTGGTGACCAACGCATCCGCCGCCGTGGGGGAGGCTCTGTCCTGGGCCCGCGAGCGGCTCGCCCATGGGCCGGTCCTCATCGCCGCCAGCGGCACGCCCGACCAGGTGGCGGCGCTCCAGGCGCGCCATGGCCGGGCCGAAGCCGGCCATGCCATCGAACAGGCCAGCGCTGCGCTCGCGCAGGGGCTGGTGGAGGCCGGCGTCCGGCGCCTCGTGGTTGCGGGCGGCGAAACCTCGGGCGCGGTGGTGGATCGGCTTGGGCTGTCTGCGTTCCTGCTGGGGCCGGAGATCGCGCCCGGCGTGCCCGCGCTCGCCAGTGTCGGCGCCGGGCCGGACATGCGCCTTGCGCTGAAATCCGGAAATTTCGGCGGCGTGGACTTTTTCACACGGGCGCTGGACCTCGTGCGGTAAGAAACGCTTTGCCGGCAAATTCAGGCGAGGTCGGGGAGCGTGCGACGCAGGAAGGCGACGACCCGCGCGCAGACTTCCTCTTCCTTGCCGTTATAGAAATGGTCGCAATCCGCGATTACGTCCGCCGCGCACGGTCCGCCCGCCTGCGCGGCATAGGTCTCGGCCGGAAAGCCGATGGGGGATTCCGCATCACCCCGGATGAACAAGGTGGGCACGGCGATGCGGGGCGCGAGATCGAGAATGGCATACATGCTGGTGAGCCGGTCCACATAGCTCGCCGCAGAAATCACATACCACCAGCCGGGCACGATCATGAGCTGGTCGCCCTTGCCCGCCGCGACCAGGGCCTTGGCGTCCTCCAAGATATCCGCGCTGCGCTCCTGGCCGAGATGGCCGGCGCGCGCCAGATTCTCCAACAGGTCCGCGCCCGTGCCGCCGCGATGGGCGGAAAGCAGCACCAAAGCCGGCGTCTGCGGCCGCTCCAGCACATGGCGCACCGCGAGGAAGCCGCCATTGGAATGGCCCATGACGATGGGCGCTGCGAAACCCTTTTCCGCCAGCCATGCGGCGGCCAGCGCATTGTCTTCCAGCGCCTCCGCCGTGGTCTGATAGGCCCCGCCCTCGGTGGCGCGGCTGTTGCGGATGGAGAGGATGTCATGGCCGCGCCGGTTGAAGGCGAGACAGGCCAGGCCAAGCCGGGTGAGCGCCGGGGGGAGGAAGCGGGGCGCGCCGGTGTAGAAATTCATGGTGTTGCCATGAAACAGCAGCACCGCGCCCCGGATCGGCCCCGCCTCCGGCCAATGAAACGCCCCGTCGAGGGGAAGCGTAGGGGTCGCGATGGAGACAAGCTCGGTGCGCATGCGGGCAGGGGCCTTTAGCCGGAAAAAGGATTAGCTGGGGCGGCGGGGAAACAGCAAAGCGACGAAGCTCGCGACGCTCTCGCGCAGCCGTTCCGCATCGCCATGGACACGCTCCATCACCGCGAGCCCGCGCGTGAAGGTGACAACCAGCCGCGCCGCTTCGGCTGGCGGCAGGGCGCAGGCCGCGCCCGCGCGGGCCGCGGCCTCTTCCAGAAGCTGCTCCAGCCCATCCAGCAGCACACGGACCTCGTCGCACACCCGCGCATTGCCCTGACGCCCTTCGGAGGCAAGGCGGGTCGAGAGGCAGCCGCGCACCGGGCCGGCAGTCATGTTGGCGATGGCGATGTCCAGAAAGGCGGCAAGGCCCGCGCGCGGGTCGGGATCGGCCAGGGCGGCCGCTGCAGCCTCCAGAAAGCGCGCGCGGTATCGCGCGAAGGTGCGCAGGAACACCTGCTCCTTGTCGCCGAACGCATGATAGAGGCTGCCCCGCTGCACCCCGCTGGCACGGGCGAGGTCGAGCATGGAGGTCGCGCCATAGCCCTGGGCGCGGAACAGCCCTTCGGCCGCTCCCAGCACCGCCTCCTCGTCGAACTGCCGCCGGCCTGCCATGCTCGGGGTCCCGCCTGTCCTTGACAGCCGTGTCAAAGTTGACACCTTTGTCAAATATAAGCCGCCCGACCCCGACTGGGAAGGGCGCCGGCGGTTTGCGGAGCGCATGCGCTGCATCACCGCGAGGAAGGCGTGAACATCGTCGCGTAACGCGGCTCAACCGGCATGCTCCCACCGATCTTACCGGGGGAATAACGCCCATAATTCCCGCGCCCGGCCCCCGCCGGCCTGCGGCAGGAGGACAGGATGATCGAACTGCTCTACTGGACCACGCCCAATGGCCAGAAAGTCCTGATCGCGGCCGAGGAATTCGGCCTTCCTTATAAGATCACGCCGGTCAATATCTCAAAGGGTGAGCAATTCGATCCCGAATTCCTCAAGCACAGCCCGAATAACCGAATCCCCGCCATTATCGACCACGCCCCGGCCGACGCTCAGGGGCCGCTCGCCGTCTTCGAATCCGGCGCGTGCCTGGAATATCTCGCAGACAAGACCGGACAATTCCTTCCGAAGGCTCCGCGCCCTCGCTTCGAAGTTCTGCAATGGCTGTATTGGCAGATGGGTGGGCTCGGTCCCATGGCCGGGCAGGCCCATCACTTCATCCAATATGCCGCCGAGCAGCATCCCTATTCCATTGACCGATATGTAAAGGAAGCCAATCGTCTCTATGGCGTGCTGGATCGTCGGTTGGCCCGTGCGCCCTTTGCTGGCGGAGCGGAATACAGCATTGCCGACATGGCCATCTATCCTTGGATCTACCGGCACGAGCGTCACAAGCAGGATCTGAACGATTTCCCCAACGTCAAGCGCTGGTACGAGTCCGTCGGCGCCCGCCCGGCCGTGGTCAAAGCCTACGAAATCCAGGATTCCATCAATACGACTCCCACCGTGAGCCAGGAGTCTCACGCGCTCCTGTTCGGCCAGACGGCCCAGCTTCCGAAGGTCTGAACCATGACCGCCGCCGCATCGCTGCGCCTCTTCGAACTCGCCGGGGCCGACCCGGACCTGCGCTTCAGCCCGCATTGCTGGAAAGTGCGTATGGCCTTGGTCCATAAGGGACTTTCGGCCGAGGGCGTGCCCTGGCGCTTCACCGAGAAGGCGGCCATCGCCGTCTCCGGCCAAGGCCTGGTGCCGGTCCTCCTGGACGGCGAGACGGCGGTGAGCGACAGCTTCCGCATCGCCGAGCATCTGGAGAGCGCCTATCCCGACCGCCCGAGCCTGTTCGGCGGCGAGATGGGCCGTGCCAATGCCCGCTTCATCAATGCCTATGTGGACACGCTGCTCATCCCGCCTCTGGCCCGCGCCATCCTCATGGATATTTACGGCCGTCTAGCGCCGCAGGACCGCGCCTATTTCCGTGAAAGCCGGGAAAAGCGCTTTTCCATGCCGCTGGAAGCGGTCGGCGCCGATGCGGCGGATCGCTTGGCCGAGGTGCGCCGCCTGCTCCAGCCGCTGCGCCTCATGCTGAAATCCCAGCCCTTCCTCTGCGGCTCCGCGCCCGCTTATGCCGATTATTGCCTGTTCGGCCTGTTCATGTGGGCGCGGGTGGTGAGCGATGTGGAGGTGCTGGCGCCGGACGATGCCATTCTCCCCTGGCGGGAGGCGCTGCTGGACGCATTTGGCGGCTATGCCCGCCAAGCGCCGCATACCGGCGGATAAGCCCCATCAAGCGGGGTAATTCCCTGGATTAAACATCATAATTTGCGCTCATGGCGTCGGCTGACCATGGTGAGGGTCCGCCGATTGCATTAGGATTGACCCGTGAGCCATCCGAGCGCCGACATCGAAACCCTCGCCCCCATCCTGCCGCGCCATCTGCGCGATGTGCTGGGGTCCTTCACCACGGGGGTCGTGGTGGTCACCACGCAAGGAGATGGCGGCCGGCCGGTGGGCCTCACCATCAATTCCTTCAATTCTGTCTCTCTCGACCCGCCCTTGGTCCTGTGGAGCCTCGCCCTGAAGGCCCCGAGCCTCGGCGCGTTCCGGGCTGCGGACAGCTTTGTGATCAATATCTTAGGGGCGCATCAGGAAGATATCGGTCGGCGTTTCGCCACCCCGTCCGCCGACAAATTCGCGGGCGTCGCCTGGGAGCCGGGCTTCACCGCCGCGCCCGTTCTGGCCGACACCGCCGCCCATCTGGAATGCCGCGTCTATGCCCGCTATCCCGGCGGGGATCATGAAATCTATGTGGGCGAATTGGTGGCCCTGCAGGATCGCGGGCACGCGCCCCGCGTCTATCATCGCGGCGCC
>JASBUY010000470.1 GCA_030147645.1 Aquabacter sp.
GAGAGCATGACGCAATCGGCGCCTTCATAGACGGCGGTGGCCACGTCGGAGACTTCCGCCCGGGTGGGGACCGGGGCGGTGATCATGCTTTCCAGCATCTGCGTCGCGACGATCACGGGGCGGCCGAACCGGCGCGATTCCGCGATCATGCGCTTCTGGATCGCGGGAACTTCGGGAAGCGACAATTCCACGCCGAGATCGCCGCGCGCCACCATGATGGCGTCGGAGAGCTGGACCAGTTCGGTCAGATGCTCCACCGCCGAGGGCTTCTCCATCTTCAGCATCACGGCGGCCTTGTCGCCGATGATGGCGCGGGCTTCGTGAATGTCCTCCGGCCGCTGCACGAAGGAGAGCGCGATCCATTCAACGCCCTTTGAGAGAGCGAACTGAAGGTCGGCATGATCCTTCTTCGTGAGCGGCGACAAGGGCAGCACCACGTCGGGAATATTGAAGCCCTTGTTATTGGACAGGCGGGTGCCGCTGATGACCTCGGCATCCAGCCAGCCCGGTCCCTTGGCCACCACCGTCAGGCGCACCTTTCCATCGTCGCAGAGCACGGTCGCGCCGATGGTGAGGGCCTCGATGATGTCGGGATGGGGAATGGGAACGCGGCTCTCATCCCCCAGCCGGTCCACGTCCGCATCAAAGCGCAGAACCTTGCCCGGGGAAAAGGTAATGGCGCTGTCGGTGAAGCGGCCGAGGCGCAGCTTCGGACCTTGCAGGTCGGCGATGATGCCGATGGGCCGGCCGGTCTCGGCTTCCAGCGCCCGGATGCGGTCGATGACGGCCCCATGGTCGGGCTGCGTGCCGTGGCTGAAATTCAGGCGGAATACGTCCACGCCTGCGAGAAAGAGCGCGCGGAGCTTTTCCGGGCTGTTGGAGGCTGGCCCGACCGTGGCGACGATCTTGGTGGACCGGTTGCGTCTCATGGCTCGCTTCCTCCCCTGTCTATCGGCGTGAGCTGCCGTCCCGATCCGCTCCGGAACCGGCGCTCAAGTTCAAGTGTCCCTGCGGCGTGGCATTGATCGCCCGGCGGGGCGGCAGTTTGAGCGGAATAGCTCCGCTGCGTCACGTCCTTATTGTGCGCCGGGATCATCTCGTCCCTGTGACCCGACCGAGCGGTCGCGCCGCCCGGTCAGGGATGAGATTGCATGTTCCAACCCGAGGACCGCGGTCACGCGACCTCGTGGTTCCCGAGCATTTCCAGGGCCTTCACCATGGCGGAATGGTCGAGCTTCGCACCGCCATGGGCGGCCACCGCGTTGAACAGTTCCTGCGCCGTCGCCGTATTGGGCAGGGACAGGCCGAGCGCGCGGGCGGAGGACAGCGCCAGATTGAGGTCCTTCTGGTGCAGTTCGATGCGGAAGCCCGGATTGAAATTGCGCGTCACGATGCGCTCGCCATGCACTTCCAGGATGCGCGAATTGGCGAAGCCGCCCATCAGTGCCTGGCGCACCTTGGCCGGGTCCGCGCCCGCCTTGGAAGCAAACAGGAGGGCCTCGCTCACCGCCTCGATGGTCAGCGCGACGATGATCTGATTGGCAACCTTGGTGGTCTGCCCGTCGCCATTGCCGCCGACCAGGGTGATGTTCTTGCCCATCTTCTCGAACAGCGGCTTCACCGTGTCGAAGGCGGCTTGCGGGCCGCCGACCATGATGGTGAGGGACGCGGCCTTCGCGCCCACATCGCCGCCGGAGACCGGCGCGTCGAGATAATCGCAGCCGAGCTTGTTGATCTTCTCGGCGAAGCCCTTGGTGGCGACCGGGGAGATGGAGCTCATGTCCACCACGATCTTGCCCGCCGACAGCCCTTCGGCCACGCCCTTTTCGCCGAACAGCGCCGCCTCCACATGGGGCGTATCGGGCACCATCAGGATGATCACATCGGCCTTGCTGGCCACCTCGGCCGAGGATGCGCAGGCGGTGGCGCCTTTGCCTGTCAGTTCGTCCGGCACCTTGACCACGTCATAGAGGAAGAGCGTGTGTCCGGCGTCGATGAGATGACCGGCCATGGGCGTTCCCATGATGCCGAGACCGATGAAACCCACATTCATGTGCGTGCCTCCAGGCTGACTGTTCTTAAAGACCGGCCGGATCATGCCGGCCGGTGAGTGCGGCTCAACGATAGGTGGCGAGCCAGCCGAGGCCGGCATCGGTCGTGGTCTTGGGCTTGTATTCGGCGCCCACCCAGCCGGCATAGCCAGCTTCGTCGATGGCATTGAGAACGAAGGGATAATTGATCTCGCCCGTGCCCGGCTCGCCGCGGCCGGGATTGTCCGCGAGCTGGATGTGCTTGATGCGCGGCATCAGGGCCCGCAGCGTCGGGGTGAGATCCCCTTCCATGATCTGCATGTGATAGATGTCGTACTGCAGGAAGATGTCGTCCGCGCCGACCTCGTCGAACAGCGCGATGGCCTGCTTGGTGCCGGACAGGTGGAAGCCGGGAATGTCGCGGGTGTTGATGGCTTCAGCGACGAAGGGAATGCCGGCCTTCTTCAGTTCGGCCGCGGCGAACTTCAGGTTCGACACCAGCGTCTCATGCACCTTCTCGGCCGGCACGTCCTTCGGGGTTAGGCCCACCAGCACGTTCAGCGTTTGGGTGCCGAGCACCTTGGCATAGTCGATGGCCTTGCCGACGCTGTCCTGGAATTCCCCGACCCGGTCGGGCAGGACCGCGATGCCGCGCTCGCCCGCCGCCCAGTCACCGGCCGGGAGGTTGTGCAGCGCCTGGGTGAGTCCGTGCTTCTCCAGCTTTTCCTTCAGCTGCTCCGCCGGATAGGCATAGGGGAAGAGATATTCCACGCCCTGAAATCCCGCCGTAGCGGCCTTCTCGAAGCGGTCGAGGAAATCGATCTCGTTCCAGAGCATCGTGAGATTGGCAGCGAATTTGGGCATTCACCTCTCCGCGTGGCTGAGCCTTGGTTTTGGCTGAAATGTAGAAGGCGACGGCAGGACCGCCGGTCGCAAAGAACCCTCCGGCGCATGGCCGGAGGGTCAAGTCTACCCAAAGTTTGGAGGGGAGGTCACTCCGCGGGCTCGGGTTGCCGCACCTTCTCGACGGGAACGTCGAGAATTTCTTCAAACTCGTTGATCTTGTCGATTTCCACGCCCATGGCGATGTTGGTCACCCGCTCGAGGATGAACTCCACCACCACCGGGACTTGATGCTCCTGCATCAGCTTCTCGGCATGGGCGAAGGCGTCCTTGAACTCGTTGGGCGTGCGCACCCGGATCGCCTTGCAGCCGAGACCTTCGGCGACCGCCACGTGATCGACGCCATAGCCGCCCGCTTCTTCGGAATTGATGTTGTCGAAGGCGAGCGACACCTCGAAATCCATCTCGAAGCCACGCTGCGCCTGGCGGATCAACCCCAGATAGGAATTGTTCACCACCACATGCAGGTAGGGCAGCTTATGCTGGGCGCCGACCGCCAGTTCCTCGATCAGGAATTGGAAGTCATAGTCGCCCGAGAGCGCGACGATCTTGGCCTCGGGCCGCGCGGCGCGCACCCCGAGCGCGGCCGGGAGCGTCCAGCCGAGAGGGCCGGCCTGCCCGCAATTGATCCAGTTGCGGGGGCTGTACACATTGAGGAATTGCGCGCCAGCGATTTGCGAGAGGCCGATCGTGGTGACATAGGTGACGTCGCGGCCCAGCGCCTCGTTCATCTCCTCATACACACGCTGCGGCTTCAGCGGCACGTTATCGAAGTGCGATTTGCGCAGCATGGTCTGCTTGCGCTGGAGGCATTCGTCCGCCCAGGCGGAATAATCGGGCAGCTTGCCGGATGCCTTCCAGTCGCGGGCGATCTCGACAAAAAGTTCGAGCGCAGCCTTGGCGTCCGACACGATGCCGAAATCAGGACCGAAGACACGGCCGATCTGGGTCGGCTCGATATCCACATGAACGAATTTGCGGCCCTTGGTATAGACCTCGACCGACCCGGTATGGCGGTTCGCCCAGCGGTTGCCGATGCCGATCACGAAGTCGGACGCGAGCAGGTTGGCATTGCCGTAGCGGTGCGAGGTCTGCAGGCCGCACATGCCCGCCATCAGGGGATGGTCATCGGGAATGGTGCCCCAGCCCATCAAAGTGGGGATGACGGGAACGCCGGTGACCTCGGCGAACTCCACCAGAAGATCGGAGGCATCCGCATTGATGATGCCGCCGCCGGCCACAATCAGCGGCTTCTTGCTGTCCAGGAAGAAGGAGATGGCCTTTTCCGCCTGGGCGCGCGTCGCCTTGGGCTTGTAGACGGGCAGCGGCGCGTACGTCTCTTCGTCGAACTCGATCTCGGCCAGCTGGACGTCGATGGGCAGATCGATGAGGACGGGACCGGGCCGGCCCGAGCGCATGATGTGGAAGGCCTGCTGGAACACCATGGGCACCAGCGCCGGCTCGCGCACCGTGACCGCCCATTTGGTGACCGGCTTGGCGATGGATTCAATGTCCACTGCCTGGAAATCTTCCTTGTAGAGGCGCGCGCGGGGCGCCTGTCCGGTGATACACAGGATCGGGATGGAATCCGCCGAGGCCGAATAGAGCCCGGTGATCATGTCCGTGCCCGCCGGGCCGGAGGTACCGATGCAAACGCCGATATTGCCGGCCACGGCACGGGTATAGCCTTCAGCCATATGCGAGGCGCCTTCCACATGGCGCGCCAGGACGTGGCGGATGGAGCCGCGCAGCTTCAGCGCGGAATAGAGCGGATTGATTGCGGCGCCCGGAACACCGAAGGCACAGGAGATGCCTTCCTTTTCCAGAACGCGGACCGCGGCGTCGACGGCGCGCATGCGAGCCATGGCTTCCTCCCGATTTGATTTTCAAAAGGGATACGCCAGGCGCGTCCTTGCTTCTATGGCAAGGGTTGGAAGTACATTCGTGCCAAATAGGAAAGAATGAAGGGTGTCGCTTAAACGATTTCGACCCTGTTCCGTCCATTCTCTTTCGCGAGATAGAGCGCCCGGTCTGCCTTCGAAATGGGTGCCTCAATCTCGATGGGCCCGCCTTTCGGATCAGCGACATGCAGGCCCGCGCTGACGGTCAGGGGCCAAATGAGATCGCGGGAAGCGGCGACCGCGGCCCGGATGCGCTCAGCCACCTCGCGCAAGTCCGCCGCGCCGGTCCTGGGAAGAACAAGAAGAAACTCCTCGCCGCCGAACCG
>JASBUY010000007.1 GCA_030147645.1 Aquabacter sp.
GAGGTAGGAGTTCCAGCGCAGCACCCCCTGGGCGACCGAAGTGAAAGCCGGTCCCGACAGGTCCATTCGGTCCATCAGAATCGGCCGGAGGGCCACCAGCACGCCAAACAGGATGCAGAGGGTAATGGCATAGGCGCCGACCACGCCCGCAAAGCTCACTGTCGAGAGGTCCGCCTTCGCGCCGGAAACCACCAAAAGCGCCGGAAACAGAACATAATAGGTGAGCTGCTCCATCCCGTACCAATGACCGGGGTCTTTCAGAACCGTGTGACGCAGGCCGTAGCCGAGTGCGACGATCAGCGCGACGGGGATGAGGGCGTTGAAAATCAGCATGGGGCAATCGCGAGAGCAGGAAGCTGTCCCAAAGCGGGACGGCGAGGGGAGGCGAGAGGGAACGGGACGGGAGCAAAACAGAGACGAATCACACGCTGATGCGTGTTCAGCTTTTCTCCTCCGCCTCCCGGGCCGCCATCGCGGCGCGGTGGCGCAGGAAATTCAAGGCGCCATCGAGAATATAAGCGGCCGCATGCTGGTCGATCACGGCCGCGCGGCGCCCCCGGCTCACGTCCGCTTCCACCAGTACCCGTTCGACCGCAGCGGTCGAGAGGCGCTCGTCCCACAGGCCGATGGGCCGGCCGCTCATGCGCGCGAAATTGCGGGCGAAGGCGCGCGTGGCCTGGGCGCGCGGGCCCTCGCTGCCGTCCATGTTCAGCGGCAGGCCGAGAATGAAGGCGACCGCTTTGCGCTCGTTGGCCAGCGCGATCAGCCGTTGGGCGTCGGCGGTGAACTTCGTGCGCTTCACGGTCTCGATGATGGTCGCAAGCATCCGGTCTGGATCGGCGGCGGCGACGCCGATGGTCTTGGTGCCGAGATCGAGCCCGATCAAGCCGCCGCGCGCAGGCAGCAGGGGCGCGAGGTCCGCGAGGGCAAGGATGGCGGCCGGTGCCGGCACTGCATCGGGGGGCGAGGTCATGACCCATGGCTAACATGGCCGGCGCGCGGACGGGAGGCGGCAGTCGCCGGGACTTGGCGGTGAGCGTTGCGCGGCGCGGGGGGCTTGAGGCATCCTCCGCCGCGCTGCACGGGCAGCGCAGTCACACTCGGCTCAAGGGGTTGCGCCATGAAGATCACCTGGTTCGGACACGCGGCCTTCCGGCTCGACTTTGCCGACAAGGTCGTCCTGATCGACCCGTTTTTCACCGGCAATCCCGGATTTAAGGGCGAAAAGTCCGCGGCGATCGCGGGTGTAACGCATATTCTCCTCACCCATGGCCATGGCGATCATCTTGGGGACACTGTTGAAATCGCGAAGGGAACCGGCGTTCCGGTCGTCGCCAATGCGGAGATCTGCGCCTTCCTCGGCGGGCAGGGGCTCGAGCATCTGCAGATGATGAATACCGGCGGAACCATTGATGTGGGCGGCTTCAAGGTGTCGATGGTGCGGGCGGATCATTCCTCGGGGGGCGGCGGTGCGAATCCGACGTATCTTGGAAATTCCAATGGCCTGATCGTGAAGGCGCCCGGTGAACCGGTAGTCTGGCACCTTGGTGATACCGACATATTCTCGGATATGGCCCTGTTGAGCGAGATACACCGGCCGGACATTGCCTTTGTTCCGATCGGTGATCGCTTCACCATGGGCCCGGAGACCGCCGCGCTCGCGGTGCGCCGCTTCCTTAAGGTCAAGACCGTCGTCCCCTGCCACTATGCCTCCTTCCCGCCCCTGGTGCAGGACGCGTCGGGCTTCACGGATGCGCTCAAGGGGCACGATGTGGAGGTGCGGGTGCCGGCATCGGGCGAGGCGTTCCACGCTTGACGCTCCCGCGCGCGGATTTTGGATCCAGGCCAGGAGGCCGGGCTTGACGTGGGCCCGGCATCTTGTTGAACAACGCGCGCCGGGGCGTGCGCTCCCGGCTGGATCTGACCGAAGGCGCCCGCCCCGTGGGGGCATGCGGGCCGGGCGCCGGTTCTGGGGGTTATCGATGACACGTTCCGTGTTCGGCGCCGCGCTTATGTTCGCGGCCTTCTGCGTGACGCCGGCTCTCGCGGCGAAGCAGGATTTCGAACTGGTCAACAAGACCGGTTACGATATCAGCCACGTCTATGTTTCGCCCACCAAGTCCAATGACTGGGAAGAGGACGTGCTGGGCAAGGATATCCTTGAGGATGGGGATTCCTGGGACATCGTCTTCGAGCGCGGCGACAAGACCTGCAAGTGGGATCTGAAGGTCGTCTATGCGGACGACAATTCTAGCGCCTATTGGCGCAATATCGACCTGTGCACGGTCGAGAAGATCACAATCCGCTACAATCGCAAGAGCGACACCACGTCTGCCACCTTCGATTGAGGCAGGCGGTCTGAAGTCCCCGCCGGCCGGTGACCGGCGGGGACAGGCGGCTCAGGTGCCGGTGAAGACCGGCTTGCGCTTTTCCAGGAAGGCGTTGATTCCCTCCTGAAAATCCGCGCTTTCATAGACCACCCGGCGCATGTCCTGGATGCGCT
>JASBUY010000008.1 GCA_030147645.1 Aquabacter sp.
TGAAGGCGGACTTTTCCGCCTTCCGGGCGCGCGGTGGGGCGGCGCTGGAGGGCCATGCGCGGTTCGAGGCCATCCATGGCACCGTGTTCGGCGCCGATCCTGGCCGCTGGAACTGGCGCCAATGGGGCGACGGGCTCACCGACCCGACGAGCGCGGCGGTGGCCGCTTTCGCGCGCCAGAACAGCGAAGAGGTGGCCTTCCACGCATTCCTCCAATGGGTCGCTGCCCGCAGCCTCGATGAGGCCCAGACGGCGGCGCGGTCGGCGGGCATGCGCATCGGTCTCATCAGCGACCTCGCCGTGGGCACGGACGGCGGTGGCTCGCAGGCCTGGAGCCGGCAGGCGGACATGCTGATCGGACTTTCGGTCGGCGCCCCGCCGGACCTGCTGAACGCGGTCGGCCAAAATTGGGGCCTCTCCGCCTTCTCGCCCCGCGCCTTGAGCCTCTCCGGCTTTGCCGCCTTCCGCGAGATGCTGGAGGCCGCCATGGCCCATGCCGGGGGCGTGCGCATCGACCATATCATGGGGCTGATGCGGCTCTGGGTGGTGCCGGAGGGCTTCCCCTCCACCGCCGGGGCCTATCTCGCTTATCCCCGCGATGACCTGATGCGCCTGGTGGCGCTGGAATCCCACCGCCGCCGGGCGATCGTCATCGGCGAGGATCTCGGCACGGTGCCGGAAGGCTTCCGCGAGGTGCTGGCGGCGCGGGGCATTCTCGGCATGCGCGTGCTGTGGTTCGAGCGGCATGCGGATGGCGGCTTTACTGGCGCGCGGGATTATTCGTCCGAAGCCATCGCCGTCACCGGCACCCATGACCTGCCGACCGTGACGGGGTGGTGGAAGGGGCGCGACATCGATTGGCGCGTGCCGCTCGGCATTCTGGGCGAAGGGCAGGACGAAGCGAGCCTGCGCACGGAACGGGACGAGGATCGCGCCGCGCTCTGGCGCACCATCGCGCCCGAGGGGAGCGACCGCCACGCGGTGCCGGAGGAGGCGGACCGGGTGCTGGAGACCGCCCTTGGCTTCGTCGGCGCCACACCGGCCCCGCTCGCAATCCTTCCCATCGAGGACGCGCTCGGCCTTGATGAGCAGCCCAATCTGCCCGGCACCATCGACGAGCATCCCAACTGGCGCCGAAGGCTTGCCCCGCAGGCGGCGGACCTGCTGGAGGACCCGCGCGTGCAGCATCGGCTCCATGTCCTGGACGCCGCGCGCAAGAAGGGCTGAGCCGGGGACCCGCGAGCGGCGCTCGCGGGTTCGGTTTTTGAGATCGAGAAGCGATCGACGCGCAAACCCGCCGTCGGCGCGAGGAGTGCCAAATCAGCGTCGCCTCAGATGTGCGATAGTGGGCCGTTCCAGGCCCGCCCGCTGCCCGTCACACGCAAAGCGAGGATCAGATGACAAGCGAAACCGCGAACCGCCCCGGAGCGGGTCCAGAAGACCGCGAACTGGACGACGCACTGGAAGACACCTTCCCGGCCAGCGACCCGCCGGCTCTCACAAATCCCTCCAGCTTCACAGGGGCGGAAGATGTCCCTTCCGACAAGGAAAAGGACGCCCCATCTGAGGCCCTGGACGCCGAGCTGGATGAGGCTCTGGAGGACACGTTTCCCGCCAGTGACCCGCCGGCTTTGACCAACCCCTCCAGCTTCACCGGCGCGGAAGTCTCGCCGGCTGCGGAGCGCAAGGCGGCGGACGACAAGGAGCTGGACGAGGAACTGAAGCAGACCTTTCCGGCCAGCGATCCGCCCAGCGTCGTGCGCAAGAGCCATTCGGACGACGCCTGAGCGCCGTCCGGGCATGACGGGAACTCAGGCCGCGAGCGGCCGCGCGCTCATGGTCAGAAGGTCATAGCGCGCGACCGTCTCGCCATCCTGGTTGAACACTTCCGCGTCCCAGCGCACCTCGCCATATTCCGGCTTGCGCGCCGCCTGCTTCTGCTTGACCGTCAGGCGCACGCGGATGGCATCGCCCGGCGAGACGGGTTTGAGGAAGCGCAGATTGTCCAGCCCGTAATTGGCGAGCAGCGGCCCCGGCGCCGGGTCCACGAACAGGCCGGCGGCGAAGGACAGGATCAGATAGCCGTGCGCCACCCGGCCCGGGAAGAAGGGATTGGCCTTGGCCGCCTCCTCGTCCATGTGGGCATAGAAGGTATCGCCCGTGAAATGGGCGAAATGCTCAATATCGTCCAGCGAGATGACGCGGGAGGAGGTCTCCACCGTGTCGCCCACCCGGATTGTGTCGAAATCCAGCGTGAAGGGATGCGCCTTCGGCGCGGGCGCAGGCGCCCCCTTGATCCAGCTTTTGGTGAGCGCCGACAGGCGGCCGGGCGAGCCCTGCAAGGCGGTGCGCTGCATGTAATGGAACACGCCGCGCAGGCCGCCCATTTCCTCCCCGCCGCCGGCGCGGCCGGGACCGCCATGGACGAGGTTCGGAAGCGGCGAGCCGTGGCCGGTGGATTCCTTGGCACAGTCGCGGTCGATCACCAGGACGCGGCCATTATAGGCCGCGATGCCAAACACCAGCGCCTCGGCCACGGCCTCGTCATAGGTGTAGACGGAGGCGACGAGGCTGCCCTCGCCCTTCGCCACCAGCGCCACCGCCTCATCGAGCCCGTCATAGGGCATGAGGGTCGCGACCGGGCCGAAGGCCTCGGTCACATGGGGTGCGCGCGCGGATAAAGGCGCGGGACAGGCGAGCAGGACCGGGGCCATGAAGGCGCCCGCCGCGCCATCTGCGCCCACCGGTTCGACGACGGCGGGATCGCCGAACACGATCTGAGATTCCGCCGCGATCTCCGCCACCGCCGCGCGCACGCTTTCGCGCTGGGCGAGGCTCGCCAGCGGTCCCATGCGCACGTCCTCGCGCCGCGGATCGCCCACCGCGATGGCGCCCAACTGGCGGACAAGCGCGGCGGCCACCGCATCCTCCAGCGCGCGGGGCACGAAGACGCGGCGGATGGCGGTGCATTTCTGCCCGGCCTTCACGGTCATCTCGCGGACCACTTCCTTCACGAACAGATCGAATTCCGGCGTCCCCTCCCCGGCGTCGGGGCCGAGGATCGCGGCATTCAGACTGTCGCGCTCGGCGATGAAGCGCACGGCATTCACCGAGACCGCCGGATGGTTGCGCAGCGCCTCGGAGGTCGCCGCCGAGCCGGTGAAGGAGAGCACATCCTGCCCGCCCAGATGGTCCAGGAGATCGCCGGCGGAGCCGCAGACGAATTGCAGCGTGCCCGCCGGCAGCAGGCCCGAGGCGACGATCAGCTTCACCACGGCCTCGGCCACATAGGAGGTGGCGGTCGCCGGCTTGGTGATGACCGGCACGCCGGCGAGGAACGCGGGGGCCAACTTCTCCAGCATGCCCCAGCAGGGGAAGTTGAAGGCGTTGATATGGACGGCGACGCCCTGGAGCGGGGTCAGGATGTGGGTCCCGACAAACGTCCCCATCTTGGACAGGCCCTCGGTCGGCCCTTCCACCACGAAACGCTCGCTCGGCAATTCTTTCCGCCCGCGCGAGGCGAAGGCGTAGAGCGTTCCGATGCCGCCATCGATGTCGAAGAAATTGTCGCGCTTGGTGGCGCCGGTGTCGGCGGACAGCGCATAGAGCGCGTCCTTGTGCTCGCCCAGATACTTGGCGAGCGCGCGCAGGATGTCGGCTCGCTGGTGAAAGGTGAGCGCCCGCAAGGCGGGTCCGCCCACGTCGCGGGCATGGCGCACCATGGCGCCGAAATCGAGGCCGCGCGTGGAGGCGCGGGCGACGACGCGCCCGTCAATGGCGCTTGGAATGTCCACCAGCCCCTCGCTCGGGGTGAACCAGCGGTCGAGGGCGTAGCTGTCGAGAATCTGGGTCATGGGCGGGGCGTTCCTTCAGCCATTGGTCTTGCGCCAGGCGGCAAAGCTGCCGCCCGAGCGGGCGAGGTCGATGAGGAGACGAGAGGGCTGCGAGCCGGCGCCGCCCGTCACATGGGCGGCCTCCACTTCCGCCAGCACGGCAGCAAGGCCCATCTGGTCGGCGGCGAACATGGGTCCGCCCTTGAGGCGCGGGAAGCCGTAGCCATTGACGAAGGCGAGATCGATGTCGGAGGCGCGCAGCGCGATCCCCTCCTCCAACTCCTTCGCGCCCTCGTTCGCCATCACGCAGACGAGCCGGCGCTGGATCGCCTCGGGGGAAAAGGCGCGGGGCGTGATGCCCTTTTCGGCGCGCGCGGCTTCGATCAGGTCGCGCGTCGCGGCATCGAGGCTCGCGCGGCCGTCCGCGTCATACGCATACCAGCCGGCCTTGGTCTTGCGCCCCAGGCGCCCGGCCTCGCACAGGCGATCCGCAATGGCCACATAACGCTCTGCGGGATCGCGCGTCGCCGCGCGGCGCTTGCGCATGGCATAAGCGATGTCGAGGCCGGAGAGGTCGGAGACCGCGAACACGCCCATGGCAAAGCCATAGGCTTCGAGCGCGGCGTCCACCTCTTGCGGGCTGGCGCCATCCTCCACCAGATATTCCGCATGGCGGCGGTAATGGGCATAGATGCGATTGCCGATGAAGCCCTCGCAGTTTCCCGCCACCACCGGCTGCTTGCCGATGGCCTTGGCAAGGGCGAGAGCGGTCGCGAGCACGTCCGGGGCGGTCTTGGCCCCCCGCACCACTTCCAGCAGCTTCATCACATTGGCGGGCGCGAAGAAATGCAGACCCACCACATCCTGCGGGCGCGCGGTCACGGCGGCGATGGCATCGAGATCGAGATAGGAGGTGTTGGAGGCGAGCACCGCGCCGGGCCGCGCCAGCGCATCCAGGCGGCGGAAGATGTCCGACTTCACGTCCATGTCCTCGAACGCCGCCTCGATCACGAGATCGGCGCCCGCGAGCGCGTCCCACGCGGCGGTGGGCCCGAGACGCGCGAGGCGCTCCTCCACCTGGGCACCCGTCACGCGGCCGCTCTTGAGCGGGCGGTCATAGAGCGCGCGCACACGCGCCGCACCCTCCTGCGCCGCCTGCGCATCGCGCTCCAATAGCGTCACATCGAGCCCGGCATCGAGCAGGGACGCCGCGATGCCGGCGCCCAAGGTGCCGGCGCCGATCACCGCCACGCGGGCGAAGGGCCGGGCCCGCGCGCCCTCCAGCCCCGGCACCTTGGCGGCCTCGCGCTCGGCGAAGAAGAGATGGCGCAGCGCGCGCGCCTCGCCGCTCTCGCGCAAGGCGAGGAAGGCCGCGCGCTCGCGGGCAAGGCCGTCGGCGAACGTCCCCTCGCGCACGGCCCGCACCACCCGAACCGCTTCGCCAATGGCCGGAACGCCCTTGGCGCCTTTGAGCGCCGCCTGGGCGGCCGCGTTTTCCGCCTCGCCGTCGCCCTTGGGGACCGGAAAGCCGGAGAGCGGGCGCTTGCGCGCCGTCGCGGCGCAGGCGAGCGCGGCGTCGAGCGGATCGTCCACCACCGCGTCCAGCAGCCCCAATTCCAGCGCCTCGGGCGCTTTCAGGATGCGCGCCTCGGCGATGAGGGCCATGGCTTTCGCGACGCCCACGAGGCGCGGCAGGCGCTGCGTGCCGCCCGCGCCGGGAATGATGCCGAGCCGCGTCTCGGTCAGGCCCAGCAGAGCCTTGGGAGACCCGATGCGGGCATCGCAGCCGAGCGCCACCTCCAGCCCGCCGCCCAAGGCCGCACCGTCAATGGCCGCGATCACCGGCCTGTCGAGACCCTCGATGGCGGCGATCACGTCCGGCAGGAAAGGCGCATCCGGGGGGGCGTTCATCTCCCGGATGTCCGCGCCGGCGATGAAGCGCCCCGGCCCCCCGCTCAGCACCACCGCCGTCACGGACGGATCGGCGGAGATCTGTGCCATCGCCTCCAGGAGCCCGGTGCGCACCCCCTTGGAAAGGGCGTTGACGGGCGCATAGGCGATCTCCACCACGGCCACGTGGCCGTGGTGGCGGAGGGTGACGGGCGCGGCGGTCATCTCAGACCCGCTCAATGAGGGCGGCGATGCCCTGGCCGACGCCGATGCACATGGTGGCGATGGCGCGCGTGCCGCCGCGCGCCTCCAGCGCGCTCACCGCCGTCATGGCGAGGCGGGCGCCGGACATGCCGAGCGGGTGGCCGAGGGCGATGGCGCCGCCATGGGGGTTCACATGCTCGGCATCGTCCGGCAGGCCGAGCTGGCGCAGCACGGCCAAGGCCTGGGAGGCGAACGCCTCGTTCAGTTCGATGAGGTCGATATCGTCAAGCGCGAGCTTGTTCTTCTCCAGGAGCTTCAGCGTCGCGGGCGCGGGGCCGATGCCCATGATGCGCGGCGCGACGCCCGCCTGCACCACGGAGACCACGCGGGCGCGCGGCGTGAGGCCGTATCGCTTCACCGCCGCCTCGGAGGCGAGGATGAGGGCGCCCGCCCCGTCATTGACGCCGGAGGCATTGCCGGCGGTCACGGAGCCGCCCTCCTTGCGGAACGGCGCTTTGAGCGCCGCCAACTGCTCCAGCGTGGTGTCACCGCGCGGATGCTCGTCCACGGACACGGTGGCCACCGCGCCCTTCTTGCCCTTGATCTCGATGGGCGCGATCTCGCGGGCGAAGAAGCCCGACGCCTGGGCGGCCTTGGTGCGCTGCTGGGAGCGATAGGCGAACAAATCCTGGTCGGCGCGCGAGATCTGGAAATCCGCCGCCACGTTCTCGGCGGTCTCAGGCATGGAATCCACGCCATATTGGGCCTTCATGAGCGGGTTCACGAAGCGCCAGCCGATGGTGGTGTCATAGATCTCCGCCTGGCGGGCGAAGGCTTCGCTCGCCTTGCCCTGGACGAAGGGCGCGCGCGTCATGCTCTCCACGCCGCCCGCGAGGATGAGGTCGGCATCGCCGGTGAGGATGGCGCGGGCGCCGATGCCCACCGCGTCGAGACCCGAGCCGCACAGCCGGTTCACGGTGGTTCCCGGTGCGCTCACGGGCAGGCCCGCCAGCAGAGCGGCCATGCGCGCCACGTCGCGATTGTCCTCGCCCGCCTGGTTGGCGCAGCCGAGGATCACATCGTCCACCGCCTCCCAATCGACGCCCGGATTGCGGTCCTTCAGCACACGGATGGGATGGGCGGCGAGATCGTCGGCACGCACGTCCTTGAGCGCGCCGGCATAGCGGCCGATGGGCGTGCGGGCGAAGTCGCAGATGTAAGCGTGCGTCATGACGATCTCCGAAAAATCACAGCGGGGCGCGCGCAGGCGCCGGCACGCAGGGTGTAGCGGGGGAGGATGACGGACCGCCAACGCGCTGTGCGGCGCGCATCGATACGGGCCGTGCGGCCCTGTGATCGCCCATCCCATCCTCCCTGTGGCGCAGCGTTCCTGTCCGTGTTGACAAGCGTGCCCCTTGAGCTAAAGATTAACCGATCGATCGGTTAATTCAAGAGCCCAAACCAAGGGCCGCATGGGAGGAAAGAGTGGAGAGCGTGCTCCTCGTGGACCGCCGCGACGGCTGGACCCTGCTGACCCTGAACCGGCCTGACCGCCTGAACTCCTTCAACGAGGCGCTGCACCTCGCGCTGCGCGACGCGCTCGATGCGGTCGCCGCAGAGGAGAGCTGTCGCGCGGTGCTTCTCACCGGCGCCGGGCGCGGCTTCTGCGCCGGACAGGACCTCTCCGCGCGGGTCGGCCTCACCGAGGCGCCGGACCTCGGCGCCACCATCGAGACCTTCTACAACCCGCTGGTGCGCCGCATCCGCGCGCTCAACAAGCCGGTCATCTGCGCTGTGAACGGGGTCGCCGCCGGCGCGGGCGCCAATATCGCGCTCGCCTGCGACATTGTCCTGGCGGCAAAATCCGCCAAATTCATCCAGGCCTTTTCCAAGATCGGCCTCGTGCCCGATTCCGGCGGCACCTTCTTCCTGCCCCGCCTCGTGGGCGATGCCCGCGCCCGCGCGCTGATGATGCTCGCCGAGCCGGTCTCCGCGACGCAGGCCGCCGACTGGGGCATGATCTGGAAGGCGGTGGAGGATGCCGACCTGCCGGAGGTCGCCGCCGGTCGCGCCGCGGCGCTGGCGAACGGGCCGACGGAGGCCTATCGCAATATCAAGCAGGCAATGCGGTTGAGTCTCGACCAGACATTCGAAGAGCAGATGCAGACAGAGTCCCATTTTCAGGGACTGGCGGGCAAGACGCGCGATTTCCGCGAGGGCGTCATGGCGTTTCTGGAAAAGCGCAGCCCGAAATACGAAGGCCGCTGAAATCCAGCGGCCTCGTTTTTACGGTAATCAGTGAAATCTAGCG
>JASBUY010000026.1 GCA_030147645.1 Aquabacter sp.
GCACCTCGCGGGTGCGGTCTCCGTTGGGCTCGGGGGTGAGGGAGACGCGGATGGTGTCGCCGATGCCCGCCTGCAGCACCACGCCCATGGCGGCGGTGGAGGCCACGATGCCCTTCGAGCCCATGCCCGCCTCGGTGAGGCCGAGATGGAGGGCATAGTCGGCGCGGCGGGAGAGTTCCGAATAGACGGCGATGAGGTCCTGCACCGCCGAGACCTTGGCGGAGAGGATGATGCGGTCGCGCGGAAGGCCGATCTCCTCGGCGAGCTGGGCGGAGAGCAGGGCCGAGCGCACCAGCGCCTCGCGGGTCACGGCGCGCGCCTCGGCGGGCTTCGGGAGCTTCGCGTTCTCGTCCATGAGCCGGGTGAGCAATTCGCTGTCCAGCGAGCCCCAATTGGCGCCGATGCGCACCGGCTTGTCGTGCTTGATTGCGGTTTCGACGATGGCCGCGAACTGCCGGTCCTTCTTGTCCCCGAAGCCGACATTGCCCGGATTGATGCGGTATTTGTCCAGCGCCTCCGCGCAGGCGGGATGGTCGGCCAGCAGCTTGTGGCCGATATAATGGAAGTCGCCCACCAGCGGAACGTCGAGCCCCATGGCAAGCAGCTTTTCGTGAATATGCGGGACGGCGGCGGCGGATTCGGCGCGATCCACGGTGATGCGCACGATCTCGGACCCGGCGCGCGCGAGCGCCGCCACCTGGCGCACGGTAGCGGCGATATCCGCCGTGTCGGTGTTGGTCATGGACTGAACCACGACCGGCGCCCCCCCGCCCACCATCACTTGGCCGACCGGAACGCCCACCGTTGTCCGGCGCAGGGCCGGGCCGGCCTCCAGGAGTTCATCGGGGACGACGCAAGCCGAATTCATGGATCTGATCCTCGGACGGGCGCGTGAGCGGCCAGTGAGAGCATATGGGCAATGTGCGTAGGCGCGCCATTTCGACCCGTCAATGGCGACAGGATCGTGTCGAGCCCAAGGCGTGGCCGGCTAATCGCGCGCGCGGCACGCGGCGCAAAGACCGTTGAGCTCAAGCACACGCTGGCGCGGTTCGAAGCCGGCGGCCCGGGCCGCCCAGGCGAGGTCGCGGCCGACCGCATGGGAGGTGACTTCCCGAGTTGCCCCGCAGGATTCACAGATGAGAAAAAGAGCCACTTCGCCGGCTTCATGCACGTGGCCGCAGGCGAGGAAGGCGTTGCGGCTCTCGATGCGGTGGGCGAGGCCCTCAGACACCAGGAAGTCCAGCACGCGGTAGACCGACATGGGCGGGGATTTCTCGCCCGCCGCCGCCAGCCGGTCCACCAGCTCATAAGCGCCGAGCGGCACATGGCTTTGCGCCAGCGTCTCCATCACCCGCCGGCGCAGCGGCGTTAGGCGCAGGCCCTTCTGCGCACATAATTGCTCCACCCGCGCGAGCGCGCCGGCGACGCACTGGCCGTGGTCATGGTCGTGCGTGTCATGCGCTTCTGCGTGAGCGGGATGGGACATAGCTCTAATCTAGCGTGGTGCCGGCGGATTTTCCAGGTCGCTGCCTTAAGGGAAGCGAGGGCGACCGCCGGGCTGTGCCTTTCGTCCCGTTGCGCGGGCGCGTTTTGCGGCGCAAGGTGCGCGGCGCGATCGAGCGGGAACGCGCAGCGTGACGCCAGCGTCACAGCCCGCAGGTTACAACCGATCCGGCGCCGCTCGGGCCGCCGTATCGCCATGGAATGGGGAACCAGCATGTCCTTGAAGGGTAAGGTCGCCGTCGTCACGGGCTCCACCAGCGGGATCGGGCTCGCCATCGCCCGCGCCTATGCCGAGCAGGGCGCCAACATCGTCATCAACGGCCTCGGAGACGCGGCGGCGATCGAGACCGAGCGCGCCAAGCTCGAATCCGATTTCGGTGTGAAGGCGCTCTATTCGCCGGCAAACATGCTCAAGCATGACGAGATCGAGGCCATGGTGAAGCTCGCGGAGACCGAGCTCGGCTCCTGCGACATCCTCGTCAACAATGCCGGTATTCAGTTTGTGTCCCCGGTCGAGGAATTTCCCATCGACAAGTGGGACCAGATCATCGCCATCAACCTGTCCGCCGCCTTCTATGCGACCCGCGCTGCCGTCCCCGGCATGAAGGCGCGCAAGTGGGGCCGCATCATCAATACGGCGTCCGCCCACGCTTTGGTGGCCTCGCCTTTCAAGTCGGCCTATGTGGCGGCCAAGCACGGCATTGCCGGCCTCACCAAGACTGTGGCTCTGGAGACGGCCACCTTCGGCATCACCTGCAACGCCATCTGCCCCGGCTATGTCTGGACTCCCCTCGTGGAAAAGCAGATCCCCGATCAGGCCAAGGCACGCGGCATCACCGAGGAGCAGGTGAAGCGCGACGTGCTGCTGGCCGCCCAGCCCACGAAGGAATTCGTGACCGTCGAGGAAGTGGCCGCGCTCGCCGTTTGGCTGACCTCGGACGGTGCCCGTTCCATCACCGGTACCATGCAGCAGATCGACGGCGGCTGGGTCGCCGAATGATGGGGAGGACGGCGTGATGGCCAAGTCCGGCGCCGTCAAACCCATTTCTCTCGCGCTCCAGGGGGGCGGCGCCCATGGCGCCTTCACCTGGGGCGTGGTGGACCGCCTCCTGGAAGAGGAGGGCTTCTCCATCGCGGGCATTTCCGGCACCTCCGCCGGAGCCATGAACGCGGTGGTGATGGCCTCGGGGCTCGCGCGCGGCGGGCCGAGCGAGGCGCGCGCGGCGCTTGCCAATTTCTGGCGCGACGTGTCGCGTGACGGGCGGCTGTCGCCGCTCCAGCGCACCGCGTTCGACCGCATCATGGGCAATTGGTCGCTGGCCAAGAACCCGGCCTATCTGGCCTTCGAGGTGGCGAGCCGCTTTCTCTCGCCGTACGACTTCAATCCCCTGAACATCAATCCGCTGCGCGAGATCGTCGAGGCCCATGCGGATTTCGAGGCCATCCGCGCTTCGG
>JASBUY010000045.1 GCA_030147645.1 Aquabacter sp.
CGAGGCGCCGCTATGGTGAGGGTGCCTTATGAATCGATTGGGAGAGGGCGGGGGGAACTCCGCCGCCGAAGGAGCAACCGCCCCGGAATCTCTCAGGCAAAAGGACCGATCGAGCAGGCACTCTGGAGAGAGGCCGGGCGGCTGCCCGGCCCACCGAAGGGGATATCCGCCTGCGCGGAGAAGCTCTCAGGTTCAGTGACAGAGGGGGCATGGACTGTCACTGAAGAGAGCCTGAAATGTCCCATGTCATTGTGATCGGCGCCGGCATTACCGGCGTCACGACTGCTTATGCGCTGCTGCGCGCGGGGCACGCGGTGAGCGTGCTGGAGCGCCATCCCTATGCGGCGCTCGAAACCTCGTTCGCCAATGGCGGGCAATTATCCGCCAGCAATGCGGAGGTGTGGAACCAGTGGTCCAACGTGGCCCACGGCATCCAATGGATCTTCACCCGATCCGCCCCGCTTCTGCTCAATCCCAAGCCGAGCTGGCATAAGATGTCGTGGCTGGCCGAATTCATCGGCGCCATCGGCAAATATGAACCCAACACCATCGAGACCGTGCGCCTCGCGCTTGCCGCGCGCCGGCGGCTGTTCGAGATCGCCGAGGCGGAGGGGATCGATTTCGACCTCGCCAAGCGTGGCCTGCTGCATGTCTATCGCGACACGGCGAGCCTCGCCCATGCGCGCGCGGCCAATGCCATGCTTCTGCGCGGCGGGCTGGAGCGGACGGAGGTGACGCCTGCCGAGATCCGCGCCATCGAGCCGACCCTGGCGGGAACCTTCGAGGGCGGCTTCTTCACGCCCGGCGATGCCTCGGGCGACATCTGCCGCTTCACGCGCGGTCTGGCGGAGGCGTGCGTGCGCCTCGGCGGGCGCTTTCAGTTCGCGACCCAGGTGGACGCGCTGCGCGACACGCCGAACGGCGTCGCCGTGGACTGGAGCGGGGCCGAAGATCCCGACGCGCGCGGCGTGCTGGAGGCGGACCGGCTGGTGATCTGCGCCGGGGTGGGCAGCCGCCAATTGGCGGCGCTCACGGGCGAGCGGCTCAATGTCTATCCCGTGAAGGGCTATTCCATCACGGTCGCGGTGAAGCCGCAGGACGTGGACCATGCGCCGCGCGTCGCGCTTCTGGACGATGCCGCCAAGATCGTCACCAGCCGCTTCGGCGATGCCCGCTTCCGCATTGCCGGCACCGCCGAGCTGAACGGCTATAACCGGGATGTGCGGGCCGACCGCATCGCGCCGCTCCTCGCCTGGACGCGCCGCCATTTCCCGCGCCTCGACACCAGCGATGTCACGGTGTGGGCAGGGCTGCGGCCCATGCTGCCCGACATGCTGCCGCGCGTCGGCCCGAGCCGTCGCTCGAAGCGTGTCTTCTTCAATACCGGCCACGGCCATCTCGGCTGGACCCTGTCCTGCGCCACCGCCGATCTGGTGGCCGCGCAGATGGCGGCCTGAGCGGCATCACCGCAAAAATCCGGTCAGCGCCCCGCGCTGACCGGCCTCCCGGCGCTTGCGCGGGATCGGGCGCGGGTCTATATCTCAATATATCAAGATGTGTTGAGATATAGACATGGACGAAGCCGACGCCCTCACCGTGTTCGCGGCCCTCTCGCAGGAGACGCGGCTGCGCATCGTGCGGCTGCTGGTGACGGCCGGGCCGGACGGCCTGCCGGCGGGCGCCATCGGCGCGGCCATGGACGGGGCCTCGTCCTCGCGCATGGCGTTTCACCTCGGCCATCTGGAGCGCGCCGGCCTCATCCGCTCGCGCCGCGAGGGCCGCTCCATCCTTTATAGCGCGGTCTATCCGACCCTCTCAAACCTCATCGCCTTCCTCATGCGCGATTGCTGCGACGGCCATCCCGAGGTCTGCGCACCGGCGGTCGCGGCCTTGTCCTGCACCTGCAACGCATCCAACGAGGACGCCCATGCCGGCCGCCGTCTCTGATCCCGCCATCGGGCACGTCTACAACGTGCTCTTCCTCTGCACGGGCAATTCCGCCCGTTCCATCCTCGCCGAGAGCATCCTCACCAAGGAGGGCGGCGGCCGGTTCCGCGCCTTCTCGGCGGGCAGCGCGCCGAAGGGCGAGGTCAATCCCCTGGCCCTCCAGACCCTGTCGGCCTATGGCTATCCCACCGACAATCTGCGCTCGAAAAGCTGGCTGGAATTCGCCGCCACCGATGCGCCGGTGATGGATTTCGTCTTCACGGTCTGCGACAGCGCGGCCGGAGAAGCGTGCCCCATCTGGCCGGGCCAGCCCATGACGGCCCATTGGGGCATCGAGGACCCCGCTGCGGTCGAGGGCAGCCTGATCGAGCGCGAGGCGGCGTTCAATGCGGCGTTCCGCTATCTGAAGAACCGCATCTCGGTCTTCACCGCTCTACCCATCGCCAAGCTTGACCATTTGGCTCTCGGCACACAGCTGCGCGAGATCGGCAAGATGCCCGGCTCCACCGCCGCGCGCCCCGACGTAGCCTGAGGCGCGCCATGGACGTCGTGATCTACCACAACCCCGATTGCGGGACCTCCCGCAACACGCTGGCCATGATCCGCAATTCCGGGATCGAGCCCCATGTGATCGAATATCTGAAGACGCCGCCCGCGCGCGCCCTTCTGGTCGATCTCATCGCCCGCGCCGGACTGACGCCACGCGAGCTGATGCGGGAAAAGGGCACGCCCGCCGCCGAACTGGGGCTCACCGACCCTCTCGTTTCGGACGCGGCGATCCTCGACGCCATGATGGCGTATCCCATCCTCATCAACCGCCCCCTCGTGGTCTCGCCCAAGGGCGTGCGCCTGTGCCGTCCATCGGAACAGGTGCTGGACCTGCTGCCGGAGCAGCAGGGAGCCTTCACGAAAGAGGATGGCGAGCCCGTCATTGACGCAGCGGGGCGCCGCATCACCGGTTGAGGACGGAGAGGTCCATGTCCATTTTCGAGCGGTACCTCACCGTCTGGGTGGGATTGTGCATCATCGCCGGCATCCTGCTCGGCCATCTGGCGCCGGCCGTCTTCCAGGCGGTGGGGGCGATGGAGATCGCGCAGGTGAACCTGCCGGTGGCCGTCCTCATCTGGCTCATGATCATCCCCATGCTGCTGAAGATCGACTTTTCAGCCATGGCTCAGGTGGGGCGCCACTGGCGCGGCATCGGCGTGACGCTCCTGGTGAACTGGGCTGTGAAGCCTTTCTCCATGGCGCTTCTGGGCTGGCTCTTCATCGGCTGGCTGTTCCGCCCCTTGCTGCCGGCGGACCAGATCGACAGCTATATTGCCGGCCTCATCATCCTCGCCGCCGCGCCCTGTACCGCCATGGTGTTCGTGTGGTCGAACCTCACCAAGGGCGAGCCGAATTTCACCTTGTCCCAAGTGGCGCTCAACGATGCCATCATGGTGGTGGCCTTCGCGCCCGTGGTGGCGCTGCTGCTGGGCCTGTCCGCCATCACCGTGCCCTGGGGCACGCTGGTCCTCTCGGTGGTGCTCTACATCATCATTCCGGTGATCGCCGC
>JASBUY010000047.1 GCA_030147645.1 Aquabacter sp.
GAGCGCGTGATCGAAGTCTATCTGGGGAGGTGAGGATGCCCGTGTCCTGCGCGCCTTCTCCCGAAAGGCAAGCTCCCTCTCCCGCGTGCGGGGGAGCGATGGGGAGGGGGCCGCGTCGCGCCAGCGATGCGGTGCACCTGCCGCAATCCTCAGCCTCCTTTCCGCTTTCCGACGTTCCTTTCCCCCACCCAACCCTACCCCCCAAGCGGGAGTGGGCTTCGGCGGCGGCCATGGAGGCCACCCATGCTTAATGTTGAAAACATCGACCTCTATTACGGCGCCGCCCACACGCTGCGGAAAGTCTCGCTGGAGGCACGGCCGGGGCAGGTGACGTGCGTGCTCGGGCGCAATGGCGTCGGCAAGACCTCGCTGCTGCGCGCCATCGTCGGCCAGCGGCCCATTGCCGGAGGCACGGTCACCTTCAACGGGCAGGACATTACCCGCCTTCCGACGCCCGATCGCGCCGCGCTCGGCATCGGCTTCGTGCCGCAGGGGCGCGAAGTGTTCCCGCTGCTGACGGTGAAGGAGAATCTTGAAACCGGCTTTGCGCGCCTGCCCCGCAAGGAGCGAAACGTGCCGGACGAGATCTTCCAGCTGTTCCCGGTCCTGCGCTCCATGATGGGGCGGCGCGGCGGCGATCTTTCGGGCGGGCAACAGCAGCAATTGGCCATCGGGCGCGCTTTGGTCACGCGCCCGAGCCTCCTGGTGCTGGACGAGCCCACCGAGGGCATCCAGCCCTCCATCATCAAGGATATCGGCCGCGCCATCGCTTATTTGCGCGACAAGGGCGACATGGCCATTATCCTGGTGGAGCAATATTTCGAGTTCGCCAAGGAACTGGCCGACAGCTTCATTCTCATGGAGCGCGGCGAGGTGGCGGTGCGCGGGGACCGGAGCGGGCTTGATGGGGATGATGTCCGCCGGCTCATGGCCATCTGATAGGGGAGGGGCCGCGCCCGCGCGCCAGAGGGCGGTGGGGCGCTGCCGCGTGTCGGCGGTGGCGGATGGCGGGCGCACGCGCCTCGCCGATTTGTCCGAGACCGGCTCGTTGCGCATCCGCCTGCCGAAGACGCCCCATGGCCTGGAGGCGGTCCTGGTCAATACGGCCGGCGGGGTGGCCTGCGGCGATCATTTCACCATCGCGGCCGAGGCCGGGACGGGCGCGAACCTCACGCTTGCGACGCCGGCGGCGGAAAAGGTCTATCGTTCGGACGGGCCGCTCTCGCGCGTCGATGTCTCGCTCGCCGCCGGTCCCGACGCGGCGCTGCATTGGCTTCCGCAGGAAACCATTCTGTTCGACACGGCCCGCCTCGCGCGCCGCTATGAGGTGGACCTTGCGCCCGATGCGCAGTTTCTCTCCTTCGAGGCCGTGGTGTTCGGGCGCGCCGCGCGGGGCGAGGTGATGGGCGCGGGACATCTCAGCGACCAATGGCGCATCCGGCGCGGGGGCGAACTCATCTATGCGGACGCGCTGCGCCTCTCCGGCCCCATCGCCGCGCATTTGGCCCGCCCCGCCATCGCCAAGGGCGCGGCGGCGCTGGCGACCTTTCTCTATGTGGCGCGCGATGCCGAAGACCGTTTGGAGGCGGCGCGCGACCTGCTGACGGGCGCGCGCAGCGAAGCCGGCGCGAGCGCCTGGAACGGCATGCTCGCGGTGCGCTGGCTCGCCGCCGACATCGACACCTTGCGGCGCGACGCGACCTCGTTTCTCATCGCCTTTCGCGCGGGGCCGCTGCCCCGCGTCTGGGCCTCATAGGGCGGGTCCATCCCGCTGGCAGGATAACGGGACCGCACGGCGCGAGAGCGCCGGGCGGCCACAAGGAGGATGGCGTGCTGCTGACCCCGCGCGAAAAGGACAAGCTGTTGATCGCCATGGCCGCCGAGGTGGCGCGCAAGCGCCTCGCGCGGGGCGTGAAGCTCAACCATCCCGAAGCCATCGCCCTCATCACAGATTTCGTCGTGGAAGGCGCCCGCGACGGGCGAACCGTCGCAGAGCTCATGGAAGCGGGCGCCCATGTGCTCACCACCGAACAGGTGATGCCCGGCATCGCCGAGATGATCCACGATATCCAGGTGGAAGCCACGTTCCCGGACGGCACCAAGCTCGTCACCGTGCATCATCCCATCCGCGGCGCTGCCTCCGATACCGTGCCCGGCGAGGTCATGGCGCGCGAGGGCGAGATCATCCTCAATGCGGACAGCCCGCGCGTGGTCGTGGTGGTGGCCAATACCGGCGACCGCCCCATCCAGGTGGGCAGCCACTATCATTTCTTCGAGACCAATCCGGCGCTGGCCTTCGACCGCGAACAGGCACGCGGCATGCGCCTCGACATCGCGGCGGGAACGGCGGTGCGCTTCGAGCCGGGCTCCACCCGCGAAGTGACCTTGGTGCCGCTGGGCGGCAAGCGCGAGGTCTATGGCTTCAGGGGCGATGTGATGGGCGCCCTCTAGCGCGCCGCCTTCATCCCTCCCTTCCCGTTTAACGGCGCACGCGCCCGAGGTCCCCATGACCAAAGCTCATCTTCCCCGCTCCACCTATGCCCAGATGTTCGGCCCCACCGTCGGCGACAAGGTGCGCCTCGCCGACACCTCCCTCGTCATCGAGGTGGAGAAGGACTTCACCCTCTATGGCGAGGAAGTGAAGTTCGGCGGCGGCAAGGTGATCCGCGACGGCATGGGCCAGAGCCAGGTGACCAATGCCGAGGGCGCCGTGGACACGGTCATCACCAATGCCGTCGTGCTGGACCACTGGGGCATCGTGAAGTGCGACGTGGGCATTGCCCAGGGGCGCATCACCAAGCTCGGCAAGGCCGGCAATCCCGACGTGCAGCCGGGCGTGGACATCATCATCGGCCCGGGCACCGAGGTCATCGCGGGTGAGGGGAAGATCCTCACCGCCGGCGGTTTCGACAGCCACATCCATTTCATCTGCCCCCAGCAGATCGAGGAGGCGCTCGCCTCCGGCGTCACCACCATGCTGGGTGGCGGCACGGGGCCGGCGACGGGCACCTTCGCCACCACCTGCACGCCGGGGCCGTGGCACATTTCCCGCATGATCGAGGCGGCGGACGCCTTCCCCATGAACCTCGCCTTCGCCGGCAAGGGCAATGCCTCCAAGCCCGCGGCGCGGGAGGAATTGGTGCGCGCGGGCGCCTGCGCGCTGAAACTGCACGAGGACTGGGGCACTACGCCCGCCGCCATCGATTGCTGCCTCTCGGTGGCCGATGCGTTCGACATCCAGGTGATGATCCACACCGACACGCTGAATGAGAGCGGCTTCGTGGAGGACACCATTGCCGCCTTCAAGGGCCGCACCATCCATGCCTTCCACACGGAAGGGGCGGGCGGGGGACACGCGCCGGACATCATCAAGGTGGCCGGGCTTGCCCATGTGCTGCCCTCGTCCACCAATCCCACCCGGCCGTTCACCCGCAACACCATCGACGAGCATCTGGACATGCTCATGGTGTGCCACCATCTCGATCCCTCCATCGCGGAAGACCTCGCCTTCGCGGAAAGCCGCATCCGCAAGGAGACCATCGCGGCGGAGGACATCCTCCACGATATCGGCGCGCTCTCCATGATGAGTTCGGACAGCCAGGCCATGGGCCGGGTGGGCGAGGTCATCATCCGCACCTGGCAGACGGCGGACAAGATGAAGCGCCAGCGCGGCGGCCTGAAAGGGGAGGGGCAGAACGACAATCTGCGTGCCCGCCGCTATATCGCGAAATACACCATCAACCCCGCCATCGCCCACGGCATGTCCCGCCATATCGGCTCGGTGGAAGCGGGCAAGCTGGCGGACCTCGTGCTCTGGACGCCCGCCTTCTTCGGCGTGAAGCCGGACCTGGTGCTGAAGGGTGGCGCCATCGCCATGGCGCAAATGGGCGATCCCAACGCCTCCATCCCCACGCCACAGCCGGTGCATTACCGCTACCAGTTCGGCGCCTTCGGCCGGGCGCGCACGGCGACCTCCCTCACTTTCGTCTCCAAGGCCGCCATCGAGGACGGCATCGCGGCGCGCCTCCAGACCGGCAAGGCGCTGGTGGCGGTGGAAAACGTGCGCGGCGGCATTTCCAAGAAGAGCATGATCCACAACGACGCGACGCCGCATATCGAGGTGGACCCTGAGACCTATGACGTGCGCGCCGACGGCGAGCGCCTGGTCTGCGAGCCCGCCGAGGTGCTGCCCATGGCGCAGCGGTACTTCCTGTTTTGACCCCATTTCGGTCTATGGTGCGCGCCGAAGCGTTCGCCTACGGCCATCGAGGTTTTCCATGATCCGCGCCACCGCCATCGTCCGCCGTCCCGCCGTGAAAGAGGAGCGGGTGGTGGACATCGTCGTGCTCGACCATCAGGCGCGCCATCGCCGGCGCATCGTGATGACCGGGCAGAAGGGCACGCAATTCCTGCTCGATCTGGAGAAGGCCACGGTGCTGGACCATGGCGATGCCGTGCGCCTGGAGGATGACCGCCTTGTGCGGGTGGAGGCGGCGCCGGAAAAGCTGATCGAGGTGCGCACCACCAGCCCGCTGCGCCTGCTGAAAGCCGCATGGCATCTGGGCAACCGGCATGTGCCGGCGGAGATCACCGAGGAGGCGATCTATTTCGCCGAGGATCATGTGCTGCTGGAAATGGTGCGCGGCCTCGGCGCCATCGCGACGCCGGTGGAGCGCCCCTTCCGCCCCGAGAAGGGCGCCTATGAGGCGGCAGAGGCCCATGGACATGGGGGGCATGGACATGGGGGGCATGGGCACGGGGCGCACGACCACGCGCACCACGACCACGCGCACCACGATCATGCGCACCAT
>JASBUY010000061.1 GCA_030147645.1 Aquabacter sp.
GGCGGCGGAAGACGCATAGATGAAGCGCAGCCCCTTGCGGGCGCACAGGTCCCACAGGTCCAGCGAGGCGCGGATATTCTGGGCGACGATTTTGTCGCCGTCCGTCTCCGTGGTGGCGGAGATGGCGCCCATATGGATCACCGCCGCGATCCGCCCGCCCTCCTTGTCAAGGAAAGCGGCCGCCGCCTCCGGTCGGATCACGTCGCCCAAAAGAATATCGGCGATGTTGCGCCATTTCGGGCCGTCTTCGAGCCAGTCGGCGATCACGACGCGAAAACCGTCCTGCGCGAAGGCGCGGGCGATATTGGACCCGATGAATCCCGCCCCGCCCGTCACCAGAATCGTGTCGCGGCTGCCTTGCACCGTCATGGACATCACCTTCAGGACCCTGGCGGTCCCGCTAACGAAAAATCGCCTCCGCCGGGCGCGAGGGGACCCGCCCCCTGTGACATGGCGCGCCGCGCCTTGTCCATGGCGTCAGCATGGCCGAAACGCAGGACATTGAGGCTGCGCCACGCGGCGTGCGCGGCATGGTCCACCATGCAGGGGGGGCCCTCGATGGTGTGCGGCGCGATCTTGCAGCGGCTTTTTTCGCACGGCGCACAGGGCCGGAAAGACCTTAATTCCAGAACCTTCGGACCATAGAGCCCGGTGAGCCGCGGGTTGGTCGGGCCATAGAGCCCCACGGTGGGCACGCCGATCGCCGCCGCCAGGTGACCGAGGCCGGAATCGACCCCCACCACCCCTTCCGCGCCTGCGATCACCGGCGCGAGCCTATCAATAGGGCCGGGCGGGACCAGATGAACCCAGGGCATGTCGCGGGCGATGCCCTCGGCCCGCGCCCGCTCGGCCTCACCCATTGCGAAAACCCGCGTTTCAAGCCCCGCCTGATGGGCGATCTGCGCCAATTCCCGCCAGCGCACAGGTGTCCAGGTCTTGGTGGGCCAAGTGGTGCCGTGCAGCATGAGCAGATAGGGTGCCGCCGCTTGCGCCGGTTCGATTGCCAAGCCGGCATCGATGGGCAAATCCTGCCAGGCATAGCCAAGCGCCGCCGCGAACAATTTGCGGATGCGCACCGCCATATGCTCGGTCTCGGGCAGGTGATGACCGCGCTTATAGAAGAAGGGAGCGAGCGCCTCGCGCGCCGAACCGCGCGCAAAGCCGTGGCGGGGCCCCTTGGCGAAGCAGGCGATGGCCGCGCTCTTCAGAAGGCCCTGCGCGTCGATGACCACATCATAGGGCTCGCGCGCCAGCGCTGCCCGCACCGCCTGCCCTTCCGCCGAGCGCCAGCCCGCGATGGGGGATTTGCGCAAGCGCCGCATGGGAATGGGAATCACATGCCGCACGGCCGGGTGCATGCGCACCAGGGGCACGAAGGCCTCCTCCACAGCCCAGTCCACGACCAAGCCGGGCACGCGACGCACGGCGTCTGTCAGCGCGGGGAAGGTATGCACCACGTCGCCCAGGGACGAGAGCTTGGCGATCAGGAGCTTCATCCGCGAATCCGCGCGGCGGCGGCCATGACTTCGGCGGGCTGGATGGCTTCGAAGCACGCCAGCGTGCCGAGGGGGCATTCGCGTTTGAAGCAGGGGCGGCAGGGCAACTCGTGTGACACGACCAAGGAGCGCGGTCCGGTTGGCGGCGTCATCTTTTCCGAGGAAGAGCCGTAAAGCACCACGAGCGGCCGGTCGAGCGCACCCGCCACATGCATCAGCCCGGAATCGTTTGAGACCACGACGTCCGATGCGGCAAGCAGGGCGGCTGCCTCGATCAGGCTGGTGCGCCCGGCGAGGTTCTCAGCATGCCCTCCGGCAGCGCTCACAATCTCCTCGCCGATGGGCGCATCCTTGGGACCTCCGAAAATCCGCACGCGATAGCCTGCCGCGCGGGCCATCTCTGCGAGCTTTGCGAACCGGGCGGCCGGCCAGCGTTTGGCCGGGCCATATTCGGCGCCCGGGCACAAGGACATGACAGGCCCTGTTCCCTGGAGGGGAAATTTACCCTCGGCCACTTCGCGGGCGCCATCCGGCAGGAAAAGGACGGGACGGGGCGCGCGCATCTGTTCGCCTTTGGGCGCGCCGAGCGCGACGAAGCGGTCAATGGTGCGCGCCGTCTTGCGGTCGCTGTCGGGCCGCGCCTCGGTCAGGAGGAGACTGCGCCCCTCGGCGGCATAGCCGATGCGCTCGGGAATCCCGGCGGCGAAGGGCACGATGGCCGCCTTGAAGGCGCGTGGCAGGATGATGGACTTTCCATAGCCCTCATCCCGCAAGGCGCGTCCGGCTTTCCATCGCGCAAGAAGGCCGAACTCGCCATGGCCGAGCGACAGGGGAATGGTGCGCCGAACGCCCCGGATCAGTCTGGCGATGGGCAGCGCCGCAGGCGGGGCGATCACATCGATGGGGCGACCCGGCTCCCGGATGCGCAGGCTTTCGATGAGGCTGGCGGCCATCACCATATCGCCCACCCAGGAGGGGCCGACGACGAGAATGGGGGAGACCGAACCTAAAGCGCGCATGGGCGGCACTCGCCCCCGGTAAAACAGAATGAACAAGCCGTCGTGGCATCGGCCTCGGCCGAAACATGGGACGGAGCGCGCCTCTTCGCAAGCGGCGGGGGCCGGGTCAAGCGGCCGGCCATCAACTCCCGCGCCGGGTAACAAAAAAGGGCGCCGCGAGGGCGCCCTCTTTGACATTGGAAATTCTAGGTCACGCCGCAGGGCGGAAGGTCTTCTCGGCGGCCGCCTTCAGGGGCTCCGAGCTGTCCGTCGCGATCTTCTGGGCGAGGCTGGAGAGCTCCTTGGCCTGCGACTGAAGCGCATCATATTGCGAGCGCAGGTGCGAAGAAGAGAGTTCCACAGCTTCCGACGCGCTCTTGGCGGCCAGAACCGAAGCGAAGAAATCGAACGCGGTGTTGATGTTGGACCGCAGGATTTCGAGCGACTTCAGATTATATTCCGCAACGCCTTTGGCGGCGGTGGAACAGGAATCTTCGATCATGTCCGAGGTCTGCTCAGCGGCAGCCTTGAACTTTTCATAATTGCCGCGCGCAGTCATCACGCTCTTTTCCGCCATATCGCGGAACTGGGCCGGCATTTCGAACTTGGAAAAGGCGCTGCTGGCAGCGGCCATCTGGTCCTGGAACGCTTTGGTGAAAGTTTCGTTCATGACGTCCTCGGTGCGCTAGGTCGGTATTGCCACGCCGTGAAGACCGCACTGCACAGTTTCGTGCCCGCACGAAAGGTGCAACGCGACCTTCTCCGAACCCACAACCATCATAACGCACGATATGTGCGGCACAAAATGGTTTTTTGCGCCGCACAATAGAGGCAGGATGTTGACGCAAGCGTCAGTAGGTCTGGTTAGGGTCCATGGGCTTCGCGGCCTGCTCGGCGGCGGACTGCATGGTTTTCGCGGTTGCAGCGCCGGCGCTCTGCATGTCTTCAGCCACAGACTTGGCATGGGCGGTCGCCGCAGCGGTCAGGGACTGAAGGCGCTCGGCCAGAGCCTTGGAGTGCTCGTCCAGCGAGCGGATCGTGGATTCGCCGATGGTGCGGGCGTCGGCACCGAACGCCGCCGCCTGGGCGGCAACCGCCTGCACCTGCTCCGTCACGAACGCCGCCTGGAGGCTCAGCACTTCCTGCGGGCTCTTCGCCTGGACCAGCTTGTTCAGGAAATCGAAGCTGGCATTCACATTGGCTTCCACGAGGCCGATCGTCTTGTTGCGCAGTTCCTTGATGCCGGACTGCACCTCCTTGATCCGCTCCTCGGAATCTCCGACCGCGCCACGCGCGGAATCGAACAGGGTGTCGAAGGCCTGGCGCGCCTGCGCCACGTTCTTTTCGGCGATCGCCCGCAACTCAGCGGGCAACTCGAGGTCGGGACCGAACTTGCTGCTCATCGTCGTCACTCCTCGGGCATTGCGGATCCCCCCGGACCGGCGGTTCCGCTGCAATCTTAGTTGCGGTTTTCGCGGGATGGAATTGCCTTCGTGCTGGGCACGGGAATTTAGCCGTACACGCTCAAAGGTTTAGAAGTGAGAGTGTCAAATTTTGCGCCCGGCGCGTCCCGCGCGCCGGTCTGACGCACGCCTGAGCAGGGCGAGTGTGCCTGTGTTTCGCGACGGGAATGCGATTGCCGGGACGTTAATCTTTGGATGAAATAGTGCGTCAGGCGCCGGTGGCAGCGGGCATCCGGAAAGCTTGCGGACCGGCGTTCCAGAAGGGTCATGAGCGAGCATACCTCCCGCCTCCTGTCGCTGACCGAGCCGGCTTTCGCGCCGCTGCGCCGGCAGGATTTGGCGTCCTTTCTCGTCCTCCTCTCGGATGGCCATGTCATCGCCGCAACCCCTCCGTGTCAGGCGCTGGGGGTACTGGAGGGACAGGGCGCACCTGCGGCGGTAATCCTTATCGCCCGAGATGTGGCCGCCCATTCGGCCCCGGGCCCAAGGCTGGAACGGGTGCGCCTGCCGGCTGGCTTCGTACCGCGCACCTTTTCCTGCGTCACGCTTTCGACGCCGCTTGGCCCCGCCGTTCTCTTCGCGGACCCTGGCGCGCTCAGCGATATCTCCCCCCTGCCCGTGCCGGAAGCCTTGCCGGAAGCGGCGGCGGCGCGGCCCGTGCGTTTCACCTGGGAGGCGGACGCAGAGGGACGCCTGCTCAGCCTCTCATCCACCTTCCTCGAAGCGCTCGGTCCACGTCTCTCCCGATGGCAGGGCCGCAGCTTTTCCGACCTTTCAGAGGCCGGGCTTCTGAAGGAGACGGCGCGACTTACGGAGTTGATTCAAGGCGGCGCCACCTTTTCGGACGCCGTTCTTTGGACCGGTGAGGATCCGCCGCGCCGCATCGAGATCGGTGGTGTTCCCTTATTCGATGGGACGCGGCGCCGAATCGGGGTGCGCGGTTTCGGCCTGATCTGGCAGGCCCCGCCCGCTCCACCGCTCCAAATTCCGCATCATGTGGTGCCGCAAAATGTGGTGCCGCTGCGCGGTGGTGCGCTGTCCGCCCATGAGCGATCCGCGTTCCACGAGATCGCCCGCTCCTTGAACGAAGCCATCGACGGCTGGGGCAAGACGCCGCGCCTCGTCCCCGCGCCGCGTGACACGGCCGCGTCATCCACGGAACCGGACGTCTCTGCCCGTCCCTCCCCTGGCGGCGAACCCGCTCCTTTGCCCGCTGAAAAAGCAGGTGGCCCCTCCTCCCTGCCTCCCACGCCGGAAGCGCCATCGCTGTTCGACACTGTGCTTTTGGACCGTCTCCCGGTAGGGATTGCGGTGCAGCAGAGCGGGGAGATCGTGCATGTGAACGAGACCCTGCTCACCTGGAGTGGGGTGGCGGATCGCGCGGCTTTCCTGGCGGCGGGCGGCATCAATGTCTTTTTGGTCCGCAGCGCGGACCAGATGGCTCTGCGCGCCTTGGACGGAACCTTGCACCCTGTGGAGGTGCGGCTCGTCTCCGCGCCTTGGCAGGGCGGCACCGCTATTTTGCACACGATTCGACTTCTGGACCGCCCGGCGCCTGCCGCGGAGCCGGTTTTTGCCGGACCGGCCGAGGCGGAATTGGCGGCGGCGCGCGCGCTGGGCCAATTGGACGCCCTCAACGCCATTCCCTATCCCGTTTTCCTTGTGGATCTGCGGGGCGCTATTCAGCACGTGAATGCGGCGGCTGCGGATCTGTGCGGCTTCAGCGGAGGAGAAGTGCGGGGCGAACCCTTCACCCTCGCCTTCGCACATGAAAGCCAGAGGGAGGTCGTGGCGCTCCTGGATGCGGCCGCCGCCGCTGCGGGCGCGGTACAGTGCGCCACCGGCTTGCGCGCGCGCCATCGCCTCGGGGCGGAGCGCGAGATGCGGGTCGCGATCCATGCAGCGCCCCCGAGGGCCGACGTGTTCTGCGTCCTGCTCCAGGAGGCCGCGCCTCTGCCCGAAGAACAGCTGCCTTTCCGCGAACCATCCGGACCGACACCAGAGGCGGACGCCGCGCTCGATCCTTTCGTGCGGCGGGTCTCCCATGCGGTTCGTGTTCCACTGACGCCCATTGTCGGCTTTGTGGACGCCGTGCGCAGTGCTGCCTTTGGGCCGATCGGCAATCGCCGTTACGCCAAGCATGCGGAAGCCGCCGCGATCGCCGCTGAACGTCTCCTGGCGAGCCTGGAAGACATCGAGGCGATGGCGGAGCCTCGGCCCGTCGCCGAACCCGCCGAGCCGGTGAGCGTGTCGCGCGAAATCCGCTCCGCGCTCGATCATCTCGCCGCAAGTGCCAAACGTCGCCGCGTGCTGGTGCGATGGGACGAAGGCGCGGCGGCGGAGGCACGGATCGACGCCACGATCCTTGCCCAATGCCTCCGGCTCGTGCTCGAGGAAGCGATCGGCGCGACACCGGAGGGCGGGCAGGTCGTGGTCTCCGTTTCGCCCCTT
>JASBUY010000064.1 GCA_030147645.1 Aquabacter sp.
GTGGTGAGCGAAGCCGCCATCAGCGAAGGGCGCACTCTTGCGGGCCTCGGCATCGCGCCGGCGGCGCTCGCCAGCGTTCTGCCGAGCTATCTTTGGCGATTCCGCAAGGCGGGCCAATTCACCCGGGTGGAGACCTGAAGGTCGTCGCCCGCGCGGCGTCCGGCGGGTCAGAGTTGGGCGCCCTCACCTCGATGAAGCGGGGGCGGCGCGGCGCCGCGATATCATGAGCCTTGAGATAAAGATTTTCGGGATCAATTCCCGCGACGCTCTGGAGAGCGCCATCGTGGCCGGAGCCGACCTCGTCGGCTTTGTTTCTTTCAAGAAGAGCCCGAGGCACCTGGACCTTGCGCCCCTGGCGGCGCTTGCGGCGTCGGCCCGCGGGCGCATCGGAACCGTTCTGCTGACCGTCGATGCGGACGACACGACGCTCGAATCCCTGATCGCCGCGGCGCGGCCGGATTTCCTTCAACTGCACGGGCAAGAGACGCCCGCGCGTGTCGCGGAAGTCCGGGCAAAGTTCGCGCTGCCCGTGATGAAGGCCATCTCCATCCGCGCCCGCGATGATCTCGGCGTGGTCCCCGCTTATGCCGCGGTCAGCGACCGTCTTTTGTTCGATGCCAAGCCCGATCCGAGCGATGCCCTGCCGGGCGGGAACGGGCGCACCTTCGACTGGGACCTGCTGCGCGCTCTTGACCCTGGGCGCCCGGTCATGCTTTCGGGAGGCCTTGATCCCGACAACGTGCCGCAGGCGCTCGCGCGCATCCGCGTCTCAGGGGTCGACGTATCCTCAGGGGTGGAGAGTGCGCCGGGTGTAAAATCGGCGGAGAAGATCGCCGCATTCGTGCGCGCAGCCCGGTCGGCGGAGCGGGCTCCCGCGTCTTGAAAGTCCTGTTTCGTCGGAAGGCAGTCAGCCGTGAACGTCCTTAATTCCTATCGCACCGGCCCCGACGAGCGCGGCCATTTCGGCATCCATGGCGGGCGGTTCGTCGCCGAAACGCTGATGCCCAATATCCTGGCGCTGGACGAAGCCTATCGCGTGGCGCGGGCCGACCCGGCCTTCCAGGCGGAGATGGACGGCTATCTCGCCCATTATGTGGGCCGGCCCTCCCCGATCTATTTCGCCGAACGCCTCACCGAGCATCTGGGCGGCGCGAAGATCTATCTGAAGCGCGAGGAGCTGAATCACACCGGCTCCCATAAGGTGAACAACGTGCTCGGGCAGATCCTGCTCGCGCGCCGCATGGGCAAGAAGCGCATCATTGCGGAAACCGGCGCTGGACAGCACGGCGTCGCCACCGCGACTCTCTGCGCCCGCTTCGGCCTGGAGTGCGTCGTCTATATGGGCGCGGTGGACGTGGAGCGTCAGAAGCCCAACGTGTTCCGCATGAAAATGCTGGGCGCGAGCGTGGTTCCGGTGACGTCCGGCTCGCGCACCCTCAAGGACGCCATGAACGAGGCGCTGCGGGACTGGGTCACGAACGTCGACGACACCTTCTATTGCATCGGCACGGTGGCGGGTCCCCATCCCTATCCGGCCATGGTGCGCGACTTCCAGTCCATCATCGGGCGCGAGACACGTGCGCAACTGATGGAGATGGAGGGCCGCGGCCCCGACAGCTTGATCGCCGCCGTGGGCGGGGGATCGAACGCCATCGGCCTGTTCCACGAATTCCTGGATGATCCCGATGTGGAGATTTTCGGGGTCGAGGCTGCCGGCCATGGCATTTCCAGCGGGCAGCATGCGGCCTCCATCACGGGGGGCAAGCCCGGCGTCCTGCACGGCAACCGCACCTATCTGCTGATGGATGGCGACGGTCAGATCGCCGAGGCCCATTCCATCTCCGCCGGCCTGGACTATCCCGGCATCGGGCCGGAGCATTCCTATCTGCATGATGTGAAACGGGTAACTTACCTGCCCTGCACGGATTCCGAGGCGCTGGCGGGCTTCCAGCTTCTCGCGAAGCTCGAAGGGATCATTCCCGCGCTGGAATGTGCCCACGCCATCGGTAAAGTGATGGAGATCGCGCCCACCAAGGCGAAGGATCACCTCATGGTGGTCAACCTGTCGGGGCGCGGCGACAAGGACATCTTCACCGTGGCGGAACATCTCGGGGGGCAGGTATGAGGAAGATGATGGCGGGGGCCGCGTTCCTTGCGGCGGTGAGCCCGATGGCGATTGCGCCCGCAGCGGCGGACCCGGCTTGGCTCAAGCTCACCTATGGCGGCGTCCTGACCGATCCCGCCGGTGCGTTCGTGAACGTCCAGGTGGCCAATGCGGGCACCATCATGGTGAGCCAGATCGTCGTATCGTGCGACTTCTTCTCGAAAAAGAAGAAGATTGGCACGTCTTCCACGACGTTGTTCTCTTCGTTCCCGGGCATCACCGGCCAGGATCAGGTCCGCCTTATCGGCGCCACCTCGGCCACCAGCGCCACCTGCGCCATCACGTCCCCTTCCAGCTGAGGGCGCTGGCGAAAGCCCGCCTCTAGGTGCCATGACTTCGTCTCATCCCACCCGCATCGCCGCCCGCTTCGCTTCGCTCGCCGCCGAGGGGCGGCCGGGGCTCGTCACCTTCATCACGGCGGGCGACCCCGACGGGGTGACCTCGCTCGACATCCTCAAGGCCCTGCCGGGCGCGGGGGCGGACCTGATCGAGGTGGGCGTGCCTTTCACCGATCCGATGGCGGACGGCCCGGCCATCCAGGCCGCCGGACTTCGGGCGCTGAAGGCGGGGCAGACGCTGGCCAAGACGCTCGCCATGGTCGCGCAGTTCCGCGCCGGCGATGCGGCGACGCCGGTGATCCTGATGGGCTACTACAATCCCATTTATGTCTATGGCGTGGATCGTTTCCTCGCCGACGCCCGCGCCGCTGGTGTTGACGGGCTCATCATCGTCGATCTGCCACCGGAAGAGGATGAAGAATTGTGCCTGCCGGCTTTGAAGGCCGGGCTCGATTTCATCCGCCTTGCCACGCCGACCACCGATGACAAGCGCCTGCCGGCGGTGCTGCGCCATACGGCGGGCTTCGTCTATTATGTGTCCATCACCGGCATCACCGGCGCGGCAACGCCCGATGCCGGGCGCGTCTCCCAGGCGGTTGCGCGCATTAAGCAGCATACCGACCTGCCGGTTGCGGTCGGCTTCGGCGTGAAGACGCCGGAACAGGCGGCGGCCATTGCGGCCGGGGCGGATGCCGTGGTGGTCGGCTCCGCGCTGGTGGAAGCGGTGCGCGCCTCGCTGGACGAGACCGGTGCCGCGACCCCGCGCACGGTGTCCGATGTGGTGCAACTGGTCCAAGGTCTGGCAGCGGCGGTGCGGGGCGTGGCCCGCGCGGCCTGACAGGTCTGCACGATTTTTCTTGAGCGCGGCGTGCTTCTTGCACGTAATTCCGGTGGCCCCCATCTGACGCGCCGGAGAGTGCCATGGCCTTCGTTCACCGCATCGGTCCGCGCAGCTATGCCTTCTCGGACCTGAAGGACCTCATGGCGAAAGCGACGCCGCCCCGCTCGGGCGATGTCCTGGCAGGCATCGCGGCGGCGAGCGCGGAGGAGAATGTCGCCGCGAAAATGTGCCTCGCAGACCTGCCGCTGAAGGTGTTCCTGTCCGAGGCGGTCATTCCCTACGAAGCGGACGAGGTGACCCGCCTCATTCTCGACAGCCATGACACGACCGCCTTCGCGCCGGTCTCTGCCATGACGGTCGGGGATTTTCGCGATTTTCTGCTCTCCCATGCAGCAACGCCGCAGGTGCTCTCCCGCCTCGCGGCGGGCCTCACGCCGGAAATGGCGGCGGCCGTCTCCAAGATCATGCGCAACCAAGACCTGATCCTGGTTGCGCGCAAATGCCCGGTCGTCACGCGCTTTCGCAACACGATCGGCCTCTCCGGCACCATGGCGGTGCGCCTCCAGCCCAACCATCCGACGGACGACGCGGCGGGCATCTCCGCCTCCATCCTTGACGGCCTGCTCTATGGCGCCGGCGACGCGGTGATCGGCATCAACCCGGCCTCCGACAGCCTGCCGGTCATCGATCGACTGCTGCGGCTCATGGATGATGTGATTTCCCGCTTCGAAATCCCCACCCAGAGCTGCGTCCTCACCCACGTCACCTCCTCCATCGAGTTGATGAACCGGGGCGCGCCGGTGGATCTGGTGTTCCAGTCCATTGCAGGCACGCAGGGCGCCAACCGGTCCTTCGGCGTGGATCTGGCTGTGCTGAAAGAGGCGGCGGATGCCGCGCGGGCGCTGAACCGGGGCACGGTCGGGCAGAACGCCATGTATTTCGAGACCGGCCAGGGCTCGGCCTTGTCGGCCAATGCCCATCACGGCGTGGACCAGCAGACCTGCGAGGCGCGCGCTTATGCCGTGGCGCGGGCCTTTTCGCCCCTGCTGGTGAATACCGTGGTGGGCTTCATCGGGCCGGAATATCTCTATGACGGCAAGCAGATCATCCGGGCGGGTCTGGAAGACCATTTCTGCGGCAAGCTGCTGGGCGTGCCGCTCGGCGTAGACGTCTGCTACACCAACCATGCGGAAGCCGACCAGGATGACATGGACAGCCTGCTCACCCTGCTGGCGGCTGCGGGCGTGACCTACATCATGGGCATTCCCGGTGCGGACGACGTGATGCTCAATTATCAGTCCACGTCCTTCCACGATGCGCTTTATGTGCGCGAGGTCTTCGGCCTCAAGCGCGCGCCGGAATTCGAGGCGTGGCTCGCGGGCATGGGCATTACCGCACCCGACGGACGGCTCGCCCCGGCCAATGGCGCCCACCCGCTCCTGACCTTCGTGGAGCGCGCGGCGTGACGCCCCGCGATCCCTGGTTCTCCTTCGCGCGGCATACGCCGGCGCGCATCGCCCTCGGCCGCACGGGCGCGAGCCTGCCGACCGAGGAAGTGCTGCGCTTCTCGCTCGCCCACGCGCAGGCTCGCGACGCCGTCCACGCGCCCTTTGATGCTGAAAGCATGGCGCACGCCATCGCCGGCCTCGGCTTCAAGGTGCTGCGCGCTGAAAGCGCGGCCACCTCGCGCGACATGTATCTGCGCCGCCCGGATCTCGGCCGCCGTCTCTCGGACGAAAGCCGGCTACGACTGGCAGAAGCCGCAGGCGGGGACGTCGATCTCGCGCTGGTGGTGGCGGACGGCTTGTCGTCCACGGCGGTCCATGTCCAGGCCGTACCCTTCCTGCACGCGCTGAAAGGCGAGATCGAAAAGGCGGGCTGGAGGGTCGCGCCAGTCGTGGTGGCGCGCGAGGCGCGGGTCGCGCTGGGCGATGAGGCAGGGGCATTGCTGCGCGCCCGTGCCGTGGCCGTGCTGATTGGCGAGCGGCCCGGCCTGTCCTCGCCCGACAGCCTCGGCCTTTATCTCACCTTCGCGCCCCGCCCGGGGCGGAGCGATGCGGAGCGCAACTGCATCTCCAATGTGCGCGCGGAGGGCCTCTCCCATGAGGCCGCCGCCTTCAAGCTCGCCTGGCTGCTGCGAGAAGCGTTCCGCCGAGGCTTGACCGGGGTCGATCTGAAGGATGAGAGCGATCTCATCGCGGCCGACACCCGCGTGGCGCTTCCGCCGAAATGACGAGACCAAGCGGGCGGACACGGCACGGGACTTGCTTTTATTGACGATGGCGTTGTGCCGGGGCCTTCCCTTCGGGGGAGTATTTGGAGGCTGGCGGATGGATACGCAGAAATCGGCGGGGGTCACCTACACGACGGTCGATGTCGCTTACTTCGAGCAGCGCGCCCTGAAACGGCATGCGCGGGTGTGGTCGCTCTGGGCCCTTGGCGTCGGCGCGGTCATTTCGGGCCATTTTTCCGGCTGGAATCTC
>JASBUY010000071.1 GCA_030147645.1 Aquabacter sp.
GTGGTGAAGGACGTGTGCCGCACCGAGGGCAACACGGTGGTCGGCGTGTTCTCCGAGCGCGACGTCACCCGGGCTCTGGTGGAGCATGGCGCCAATGCGCCCAACCTGCCGGTGGCGAGCTTCATCAATCGCGCGCTCACCTCGTGCCGCCTGTCGGACAGCATCGGCACGGTGCTCCGCCTGATGACCGAGCATGAGGTGCGCCACCTGCCGGTCATCGAGGAACACGGTCTCGTGGCCGTCATCAGCGCCACGGACCTCATGCGCCACTACCTCCACGAAGAGGAGGAGGAAGGTGGCGTGAAGGCGGGGGCGCAGGCCCCCGGGGGAATGACGGCGGCATTGGCCGCGCTACGCTGATTGGATTTAGCGCAATTCATTTGCCGGAATGTCAGGGCGGTGCTATGTCTACCCATCTGGCATACGTAATCCAATAGACGTTATTCCAGATCGCGGGCCGCCAGCCGGCCCGCGAGAGAAAAACCGGACCGCCCTTGGGCGGTTTTATTGGAAAAGCCCGGCAAAGACCGGTGCGAACAGGGCAGGCTCCAGGGGTTGAGGCATGGGCAAGGCACTCGAAGGTGTGCGCGTGCTCGACATGACGCACGTGCAGTCCGGTCCGTCCGCGACGCAGCTGCTCGCCTGGATGGGCGCAGACGTCATTAAGGTCGAGATACCGCGTCGCGGAGACATCACCCGCTCCCAGCTGCGCGACAAATCCAATGTCGACAGCCTCTATTTCACGATGCTGAACGCCAACAAGCGCAGCGTCACCGTCAACATCAAGTCCGCCCAGGGGCAGGAGGTGCTCTCCCGCCTCATCCAGTCGTGCGACGTGATGGTGGAGAATTTCGGCGCCGGCGTGCTCGACCGCCAGGGCGTCACCTGGGAGCGCATGTCGGCGCTCAATCCGCGCCTCATCTACGCCTCCATCAAGGGGTTCGCGGACGAGAGCGGGGTGGAGGCCAAGGCCTACGAGACGATCGCGCAGGCCATGGGCGGCGCCATGAGCACCACGGGTTGGCGCTCGGGCCCCCCGACCGCCTCGAGCGCGCAGATCGGCGATACCGGCACCGGCATTCATTGCGTGGCCGGCATCCTGGCGGCCCTCTATCAGCGCACGCTCACCGGGCGCGGCCAGCGGGTGGAAGTCGCCATGCAGGACTGCGTCATGAACCTGCTGCGGGTGAAGCTGCGGGATCAGCAGCGCCTGGAAACCGGTGCCTTGGTGGAATATCCGAGCGCGCCGTCGGGAGATTGCGTGCCGCGTGCCGGCAATGCGTCGGGCGGAGGCCAGCCGGGGGCGGCGCTGCGCTGCGCTCCGGGCGGCGAGAACGATTATTGCTACGTCATCATCCAGCCTCAGGGCTGGGCGCCGCTCATGCGCCTCATCGGGCGCCGGGACCTCATCGAGGACCAGCGCTTCGCCACCCATGAGGCGCGCGCCCAGCGCCTTGAGACCTGCTTCGGTCTCATTGAGGGATGGACGCGCAACCGGACCAAATTCGAAGTGATGAAGGCGCTGAACGCCATCGACGTGCCCTGCGGTCCGATCCTCTCCACGAAGGATCTGATCGAGGATCGCTCGCTCTACGAGCGCGGCTTTCTCGTCGAAGTGCCCCATCCCGAACGCGGCACCTATGTGACCGTCGCGTCCCCCATCCGTCTGTCCGACAACGACGTCCCCGTGGAACGGGCGCCGCTGCTCGGGGAGCATACGGACGAGGTCCTCGCTCATCTCGGTTACGGAGCGGAGGACATCGCACTCATGCGCGCCAACGGCGCCATCTAGTTTTCGCATCGGCCGGGCGCGGAGGGATACAAAAAGGACGCTCCGGTTTCTCTCTTCAAAATAAAAAGTATCTCAAAGGGTAGGAAACATGGCTTCTTCTGAAAGTGGTGGCGTGGCCCAAGTGTCAGCCAATCGCTGGCTGCAATTGATTGCCGGCGTTGTCTGCATGGTGGCGGCAGCGAACATTCAATATTCCTGGACGCTCTTCGTCCCGGAGATCCAGAACGCAAATGGCTGGAGCCGCGCCTCCATCCAAGTGGCGTTCACCGTCTTCGTCGTGGTGCAGACCTGGCTGACCCCCATCGAAGGCTACTTCATCGATAAATACGGCCCGCGGGTGGTTGTGTTGGTGGGCGGTGTCTTCACCGGCCTGTCCTGGATCGTGAATTCCTATGCCACCTCGCTGACCGGCTTCTATGTGGGCGCGGCCATCGGCGGCATTGGTGTGGGCTGCGTGTATGCCACCTGCGTCAACAGCGCGCTCAAGTGGTTCCCCGACAAGCGCGGTCTCGCGGTGGGTCTCACGGCGGCGGGCTACGGCTCCGGCACGGTTCTGACCATCATGCCGATCGCCAACATGCTGAAGACGACCTCTTATCAGGACGTGTTCTTCCTGTTCGGCTGCATCCAGGGCATCATCATCCTGCTCGCGGCCGGCTTCCTGCGCGCCCCCCAGAAGGGCGAAGTGGTGTTCTCCAGCTCCGTCGCTCAGAGCCGTCGCGACTACACGCTGACCGAGGCGCTGAAGACTCCGGTCTTCTGGGTCATGCTCGGCATGTTCATCTGCACGGTCACCGGCGGCCTGATGGCTGTGGCGCAGCTCGGCGTTATCGCGGAAGACCTGGGCGTGAAGAAGGTTGAAGTGAACCTCTACTTCTTCGCCATGGCCGCTCTGCCCTTCGCGCTCATGCTCGACCGCATCCTGAACGGCATTTCGCGTCCGCTGTTCGGCTGGATCTCGGACCATATCGGCCGTGAGAAGACCATGTTCTTCGCCTTCGCGATGGAAGGCATCGGCATCGTCGCGCTCGGCACGTTCGGTCACAATCCCTGGGCGTTCATCATCCTCTCGGGCATCGTGTTCCTGGCCTGGGGTGAAGTGTACTCCCTGTTCTCCGCGACCGCGGCGGACACGTTCGGCAGCGCCCATGTCGGCAAGATCTACGGCGTTCTTTACACCGCCAAAGGTTTCGCCGCTCTTCTGGTTCCGGTGGCGAATCTCATCATGGAAGCAACGGGCTCCTGGGCCACCGTTCTCTATATCGTTGCGGCAATGGACCTGACGGCGGCGTTCTCGGCGCTCTTCATCTTGAAGCCCTTGCTCGCACGCCACCACCGACTCAACGAAGAGGCGGCCGCGCGCGCAGATCTTCAGGCGCCCGCCCGCGTCTGACACAAGTCCCTCCAGCCGTCCTCGGGCGGCTCCTTGAAGCCCCGGCGCAAGCCGGGGCTTTTTTTGTTTCAGCCGCGGCTTTGCCGTTCAGCCGTGTCCCAGCGGGTTTTTTGACCTGTGCCCTGAGACGGTTTGATGAAGTAAAACGAAGTCAAAATCAGCATTTCTCTCCCAATAAAATCCCATGTCCTGCTGTAAAAACAAATAAAAACAGAACGAATATGATTTCTGTTTGGGATGAATGCTGTAATTTTATGTCTTCGTTACATGGGGCCTAACGGTTACATAGCCGAAACACGCATTCAAAATACCGTATACATCATTCATGACTGCTCTCCCGAAGCGCGGAGAGGAGTCGGTGCCCTCCCGCGCAAACAAAAGGAATGGCGCCGTCACGGGCCGTTCATCGTCGAAGAAACGATGACCCGTCAGAGGAAGGGTAGGAAGTGTCTCAGAACGGATCGACCAAGGCCGGACCTATCGGCGGCCGCTGGCTCCAACTGGTGATCGGCATCATCTGCATGTCGATGATCGCGAACATGCAATATGGGTGGACGCTGTTCGTCGAGCCCATCAATGACGCCCATCAATGGGGGCGCGCGGCCATCCAGGTGGCCTTCACCATTTTCGTGCTGACCGAGACCTGGCTTGTGCCGATCGAGGGCTGGTTCGTCGATAAGTTCGGACCCCGCATCGTCGTCTTCATCGGCGGTCTGCTCTGCGCGGTGTCCTGGGCGCTGAATTCCGTCGCCGACTCGCTTGCCATGCTCTATGTGGCGGCCGCCATTGGCGGTACGGGCGCGGGCGCCGTCTACGGAACCTGCGTCGGCTCGGCGCTGAAATGGTTCCCCGATCGTCGCGGCCTCGCTGCGGGCCTCACCGCCGCCGGCTTCGGCGCGGGTTCGGCCTTCACCATCGTTCCGGTGGCGGCCATGATCGAAAGCTCGGGCTATCAGGCCACCTTCCTGTTCTTCGGTCTGCTCCAGGGCGGCGTCGTGCTGCTGCTCGCCTTCCTGCTCCAGGCGCCCAAGAAGGGCCAGCTGCCCGCGTCGGCCAACAAGGCCGTCCAGCAGTCGCGCCGCGATTACGCGCCGCTGGCGATGGTCAAGTCGCCGGTCTTCTGGGTCATGTATGTGATGTTCGTGCTGGTGGCGGGCGGCGGCCTCATGGCCACGGCGCAGCTCGGCTCCATCGCCAAGGACTTCAAGATCGCGGGCGTCCCCGTCTCCATGATGGGCCTGACCATGCCGGCGCTCACCTTCGCGCTGTCCATCGACCGCGTGCTGAACGGCGTGTGCAGGCCCTTCTTCGGATGGGTGTCGGACAATATCGGGCGCGAGAACACCATGTTCGTCGCCTTCGCCCTGGAAGCGGTGGGCGTGCTGGCGCTCGGACATTTCGGCACCAACCCGATCCTGTTCGTGATCCTGACGGGCCTCGTCTTCTTCGCCTGGGGCGAGATCTATTAGCTGTTCCCGGCGACCTGCGGCGACACGTTCGGCTCCACTTATGCCACCACCAATGCCGGCCTCCTCTACACCGCGAAGGGCACCGCCTCGCTCGTGGTGCCGGTCGCCAGCATCGTGGTGGCGAAGTTCGGAAACTGGGATGCGGTCTTCATGGTCACCGCGGCGGTAAACGCCATCGCGGCCCTGATGGCGCTGTTCGTCCTCAAACCCATGCGCGCCCGCTTCGTGGCGGAAGCCAAGGTCGCGGACGAAGCGGCGAACGTGCGGGCCGAAGTCGCCCGCTGAACCCTCTGCGTCTCGTTTACGCCCGTCGCGCGCCTTCCGGCGTGCGGCGGGCATCGTCTTTTCAGGCCGGCGCCCAGTCTGCCCTGCGGCCGGCCGCGAGCCGTTGATCAGAACGCGCGCGGGAAGGACGCCCAGGCCGGATCGGACTTCGCTTCGCCCTTTTCGCCGCCGAAGCGGGTCGAGGCGGTGCGCTGCGGAGCCTCCGTCTCGAACGCCATGGCGATGCCGAGGCCCGGCTCGCCCGCCGGAGCGAGATGCGCGCGGGGCAGCGCGAAAGACAGAACGGCGCCGGTGAGGGCAATGCCCGCCACGGCCACGGCAGTCAGGTCAAGCAGCGTCGAAGTCATGATGGTCTCCGGTGCGGGACAGCCCCGTCAGATTTCGGAACCCATACTGACCCAATCTCGCAAGTGCGTGGTATACAAAATAATCGTATGCGCCATGCAATGCTGCATAGCAGCAATTTGTCCGGCTCAGGGACGCAGATGCGAAAGCAGGGCGAGGGTGGAGCCGGATGTTCCGGTGGGGGCGTCCCCGCCCTGGACCGCCGGCAGCAGGTCCGTCGCCATTTCCTTGCCCAGTTCCACGCCCCATTGGTCAAAGGCGTTGATGCCCCAGATGGCGGCTTCCACGAACACGCGGTGCTCGTAGAGCGCGATGATCTGTCCGAGCGTGAAGGGATCGAGCCGGCGATAGGCGAGGGTGACGGAAGGGCGGTTTCCGGGGAAGACCTTGTGCGGCGCCAGCGCCTCGACTGCCTCAGTCGAAAGTCCCTTTGCCGCGAGTTGCGCCCGCGCCTCCGCCAGGGACCGGCCGCGCATCAGGGCTTCGGACTGTGCGAGGCAATTGGCCTTCAGCAACTGGTGGTGCAGGACGAGGTCCGGCTCATGGCCCTCTGCCGCGATCAGGAACTCTACGGGGATCACGTCCGTCCCCTGGTGGAGCAGCTGGAAAAAGGCGTGCTGGGCATTGGTGCCCGGCTCGCCCCAGACCAGCGGCCCGGTGGCGGTCAGGGGCGTCTGCCCGTCCAGCGTCACGCTCTTCCCGTTGCTCTCCATGTCCAGTTGCTGGAGATAGGCGGGCAGGCGGGCGAGGCGCTGGTCATAGGGAATGACGGCGCGGCTCGGATAGGCGCACACATTGCGGTGCCACACCCCCACCAGCGCGAACAGGACCGGGAGATTCGCCTCAAGCGGCGCCGTGCGGAAATGGGCGTCCATGTCGGCGGCCCCGTCCAGCATCTCGCGGAACCGCGCCGGACCGACGGCGATGAGGATGGGCAGCCCGATGGCCGACCAGAGCGAATAGCGCCCCCCCACCCAATCCCAGAAGCCGAAGGTGCGCTCGGGCGCGATGCCGAAGGCGCGCACATGGTCGAGCGCGGTGGAGACGGCACAGAAATGGGCGCCCACCGCCGCCTCCCCCAGCGCGTCCGCGATGAAGGCGCGGGCGGTGCGGGCATTGGTCATGGTCTCGACCGTGGTGAAGGTCTTCGAGGCCACGATGAAGAGGGTGGTGGCGGGATCGAGGCCCTTCAGCGTGTCGGCCATATGAGCGCCGTCCACATTGGAGACGAAATGGCAGCGCGGCCCGTCATGATAGGGCGCGAGCGCCAGCGTCGCCATGGCGGGGCCGAGGTCGGAGCCACCGATGCCGATATTCACCACGTCCCGGAAGCGCGCGCCCCCATGTCCGGCGATGGCGCCGGAGCGGATGCCGTCCGCGAACGCGAAGAGGCGATCCAGGGTCTCGCGCACGCCGGGCTTCACGTCGCTCCCATCCACGAGGAGCGCGTCGGGCGTCGCATCGCGCAGCGCCACATGGAGCACGGCGCGATTCTCGGTCGCGTTGATGCGCGCGCCCGTGAACATGGCGGCGCGCCGCTCTTCGACCCCAGCCGCGCGCGCGAGCTCCAGCAGCAGCGCGCGCGCCTCGCCCGTAAGCGCGGTCTTCGAATAGTCCATGAGGAACGAGCCGTGCGCCGCCGAAAACGCCGCCGCGCGGCCGGGGGAGGCGAACAGGTCGGCGATGCGGGTGCCGGCATCGCGCGCGCGCAGATCCGCAAGGGCACGCCACAGCGCGGGCAGGCGGGAACGGTCGCTCATCAGGGTCTCCTCAGGGGCACCAGAAGACGTCCAAGGGCCGGCCAAGGTTCCGCAGCACCGCACGCACCGGCATGTCCTCGACAGGGCCGTCCACACGGGCGGCATCGAGGATCTGGCGCTTGCCGGCGCCTTCGATATGCAGGAGCACACGGTCCGCCGCGAGGAGCGGGGGCAGGGTGAAGGTGATGCGCGGTTCGCCCGCCGCCTCGGCCCGGATCGCCGCGAGCCGGGCGGGCGCCTGCGGATCGATGGCGGCGGCGAGGCCCTCGGCATGGGGGAAGAAAGAAGCGGTGTGTCCGTCATCGCCCATGCCGAGCACCACAGCCGCGAACGGCAAGCCAAGGCCGCCCGTCTCGCGCTCCGCCTGAGCGAGGCCGTCTTCCGGCGTCTCGGCGCCCGTATAGAGCGGCACGAAGGATGCTGCGGCGGCCGCGCCCTGGAGCAAGTGACGGCGCACCAGGGCCGCATTGGACCGCGCCTCGGTCTCCGCCACCCAGCGTTCATCCACCAGCGTCACCGCAATGCGGGACCAGTCGAGCGGCGCGCTTGAGAGAAGCTCGAAGAACAAAGCCGGCGTGCGCCCGCCCGACACGGCGAGGCTGGCCCGGTCGTCGCGCGCGCAGCGCGCCCGCAGCGCCTCGGCCACATGGGCGGCGAGGGAGCGGGCGAGCGCCGCGCGGTCGGGAAAGGCGCAAAACGCGATGGGGCTCACGCGTCGTCCATCCAGGTGCGGCCGTCCCGCTCGATGAGCGCGATGGAGGCGGACGGCCCCCAGGTGCCGGCCGTGTAAGGCTTGGGCGGCTCGCGCGAATTGCGCCAGGCGTCGAGGATCGGGTCGATCCAGCGCCACGCGGCCTCCACCTCATCGCGCCGCATGAACAGGGTCTGGTTGCCCCGCACCACATCCATGATGAGGCGCTCATAAGCGTCCACATTGCGCACGCCGAACGCTTCCGCAAAGCTCATGTCCAGCGGCACGTGCTGCAGGCGCATGCCGCCCGGTCCCGGGTCCTTGATCATCAGCCAGAGCTTCACGCCCTCGTCCGGCTGGAGGCGGATGACGAGGCGGTTGGCGCGGATCTGTCCCGCGCTGCCGTCGAACACGGAATGGGGAATGGGCTTGAAGGCGACGACGATCTCGGAGACCCGGCTCGCGAGGCGTTTTCCGGTGCGCAGATAGAAGGGCACGCCGGCCCAGCGCCAATTGCCGATCTCGGCCTTGATGGCGACGAAGGTCTCGGTCTCGCTCGGGACAGGGGCCGCCAGTTCCTCCTGATAACCGGGAACGGCGCCGCCGGAGGAGGCCCCGGCGCGATATTGCCCGCGTACCGTCAGATGTTCGGCATTGGATTCGTTGATCGGCTCCAGCGCTTTCAGCACCTTGAGCTTTTCATCGCGCACCGCGTCCGCGTCCATGGTCACCGGCGGCTCCATGGCCACCAGGCACAGGAGCTGGAGCATGTGGTTCTGCACCATGTCGCGCAGCGCGCCCGCCGTGTCGTAATAGCCGGCGCGCCCCGCCACCCCGAGGCTTTCGGCGACCGTGATCTGCACATGGTCCACATGGGCCTGATTCCAGACCGGCTCGAACAGGGCATTGGCGAAGCGCAGCGCCATCAGGTTCTGCACCGTCTCCTTGCCGAGATAATGGTCGATGCGGAACACGGCCTCTTCGGGGAAGACCTTTCCCACGGCCGCATTGACCGCGCGCGCCGAGGCAAGGTCCTTGCCCACCGGCTTTTCCACCACCACCCGCGTCTTCGGGGTGACGAGGCCATGGGCGCCGATGCGGGCGCAGATATCGTCGAAAAGGTCCGGGCCGACCGCGAGATAGAAGACGCGCACCCGTTCCGGCGCCTGGGCAAGGCTCTGGCAGAGATCGTCCCAGCCTTCGTCGGAGACCGCATCCACCATCACATAGGAGGTCTGTGCCAGGAACCGGCCGAGGGTTTCGGGCTCGGGGTGGGAGGTGCTCTCCTGCACCGCCTCGCGTGCAAACGCACGGAATTCCTCATCCGCCATAGGCCGGCGCGAGACGCCGATCACCCGGGCGTCGGGCGGCATCTGGCCGGCAAGGGCGCGCTCATACAACGCGGGAAGGAGCTTGCGTTTCGCGAGGTCGCCGGTGGCCCCGAACACGATGATATCGAAGGGCTCGACCGAAATGACCCGCGCGACCATGCCTTGCCTCCGTCTGTGCCTCGTCCCATGCCGCCCGGACGGACCGGCGCACGCGGCGAGGCGAATTTCCTATCTACAGGAAACGGCTAACGATTTCATGTAAGCGCTTGAAGGCAAGGGCGTGGCGCGCACGCGGCCAGAAGGGGGACTTTCGTGGTCCTCAGATCTTTGGGCACCGGCGCCGTGCAAACGACGAAACCCGCGCGGCCGGGCCACGCGGGTTCGAAACTCAAGCGAAGTCAGACGTTAGGCCGCGCGGGCATTGACCCGCGCGCAACCGCACCAGCGGTGCTGAAAAATCAGCGGCTGCGGGGCTTGGAGGGCAGCAGGCCTTCGCGCTGGGCGCGCTTGCGGGCCAGCTTGCGGGCGCGACGGACGGCCTCAGCCTCCTCGCGGGCGCGCTTCTCGGACGGCTTCTCGTAGTGGCCACGCAGCTTCATCTCGCGGAAGATCCCCTCACGCTGCATCTTCTTCTTGAGCGCCTTGAGGGCCTGATCAACATTGTTGTCGCGGACGAGAACTTGCACGTGTTGCCTCTTCGAGCTGTTGCGCCGATCGAACTTCGCACTTGAATGAAACGCTCACGGCCAAGTGGCGTGCACAGCACGCAAGGTCACCTTCCGTGAAAGGAGCGCCCTCATACCAGAGTTGTAGGGCATTGTCCACTTGCCGGTGACGGGCTCGATCACCGTCCCCCGCTTTTCAGCCGCACGATCTCCATTGCCGCCGCGAATGCCTCTTCGATGCCGAGATCGGACGTGTCGATCTCGACCGCATCCCCCGCCTTGGCAAGCGGCGCGGAAGCGCGGCCGGAATCTCGGGCATCGCGTTCGCGAATGTCGGCGAGCACCCCATCCAGGGTCACGTCCGCGCCCCGGCCCAGCAATTCCTTGTAGCGCCGCAGCGCCCTGATCTCGGGCGCGGCGGTGATGAAAAGCTTCACCGGCGCATCGGGGCAAATGACGGTGCCGATGTCCCGCCCATCCAGCACTGCGCCACCCGGCCGTGCCGCGAAGGCACGCTGCAGGTCGAGCAGGGCGGCACGGACGGCGGGGCGCGCCGCCACGATGGAAGCGGCCGCGCCGGTCTCTGCGTCCCTCAGGGAATCGGCATCGAGCGTCGCGAGATCGAGCATGCGGGCGGCGGCAAGGCTCGCCGCCTCGTCCTCCAGCACCCCGTCCTTCAGGCAGCGCGCGCCCACGGCGCGATAGAGCAGACCGGTGTCGAGATGGGGCAGGTCGAGGGTCTGCGCGATGCGCCGGGCGAGGGTGCCCTTGCCCGAGGCGGCCGGGCCGTCGATGGCGATGACGAGGGGCATGGTCCGTCAGTCGATGCGTGCGCCGAGGCCGC
>JASBUY010000082.1 GCA_030147645.1 Aquabacter sp.
GCCGCCCTTGAAGTTGAAGGCCGAGCAATAGGCACGCGAAGGAATTTCCTTCTTGCCCACATAGATCACGTCGTTTCCGCCGGAGATTTCCTCCCAGACGGTCTTCTTGTCGTCCAGCGTGTCGCGGCTCTGGTCCACATACGAGAGCTTCACCGATTCGCCGATGGTGATGCTGCCGCCGTCGGGCTGTTCCTGCCCGGTGATCATGCGGAACAGCGTGGTCTTGCCCGCGCCGTTGGGGCCGATGACGCCGACAATGCCGCCCGGCGGCAGCTTGAAGGAGAGATCGTCAATCAGCAGCTTGTCGCCGAACGCTTTGCTGAGGCCGTTGAAGTCGATGACGTTCTGACCCAGGCGCTCGGCCACCGGAATGATGATCTGGGCGGTCTGCGGGGTCTTCTCGGACGCCTTCTTGACCAGATCCTCATAGCGCTGGATGCGGGCCTTGTTCTTCGCCTGCCGTGCCTTGGGAGAGGCGGAGATCCATTCCTGCTCGGCGGCCAGCGCCCGCATGCGGGCTTCTTCCTCGCGGCCTTCCTGATGCATGCGCTTCTGCTTCTGGCCGAGCCAGGAGCTGTAATTGCCCTCATAGGGAATGCCGCGGCCGCGATCGAGCTCGAGGATCCAGCCTGTAACATTGTCGAGGAAATAGCGATCGTGGGTCACGATGAGGATCGCGCCCGGATAGCTCCGCAGATGGCCTTCGAGCCATGCGGTGGTCTCGGCGTCCAGAGGGTTGGTGGGCTCATCGAGCAGCAGCACTTCCGGCTGCTCCAGCAGCAACCGGCACAGCGCCACGCGGCGACGCTCGCCGCCCGAGAGCTTGGTCACGTCCCAATCGTCCGGCGGACAGCGCAGCGCGTCCATGGCCTGGTCCACCTTGCTGTCCAGGTCCCACAGTCCCTGCGCCTCGATCTCGTCCTGGAGGCGGGTCATCTCGTCGGCCGTCTCCTCGGAATAGTTCATGGCTAGGTCGTTATAGCGGGTGAGGATCGCCTTCTGCTTGGCGACGCCCTCCTCCACGTTCTCGCGCACCGTCTTGCCGCCATCGAGCTTGGGCTCCTGCGGCAGATAGCCGACGCGCACGCCCTCGGCTGCCCAGGCCTCGCCGGAATAGTCCTTGTCGATGCCCGCCATGATGCGCAGCAGCGTCGACTTACCGGCGCCGTTGACGCCGAGCACGCCGATCTTGGCGTCCGGGTAGAAAGAGAGGTGGACATTGTCCAGGACCTTCTTGCCACCGGCATAGGTCTTGGTCAGGCCACTCATGTGATAAGCAAACTGGTAGGCGGCCATGGATGGCGGCTCCGCATGACGGGATGGCGGGATTTGCCGTTCTTCTAGTGCGCGGGCGGCGCGAAGGGAAGCGTTCCCTTTGTGGCGGCTCCGGCCTAACCTTCCCTGAAATCGAACGGGAGGAAGCCGCCATGTCGCATGATCCCTCGCACCAGCCCGCCGCTCCAGGCGCCGACCATTGGCGTGATCATGGGGTGAAGGTCATTCCCAGCGACAGTCTCGATCCCAACACGGCCCAGACGCCCGGCATGAACCGCGCCACCGCCATCAACAAAGCGCGGGCCGGCGCCGAAAAGATCTGGGCGGGGACGGTCCATATCCATCCCGACGCCAAGACGGGCGCGCATCACCACGGCGACCTTGAGAGCATCATCTATGTGCTGAAGGGCCGGGCGCGCATGCGGTGGGGCGACAATCTGGAGTTCACCGCCGAGGCCGGCCCCGGCGATTTCATCTATGTGCCGCCTTTCGTCCCGCATCAGGAAATCAATGCGTCTGCGGACGAGGTCCTGGAATGCGTCCTCATGCGCTCTGGCCAGGAGCCCGTGGTGGTCAATCTCGACATCGAGCCGATCGAGACCCCGAGCGAGGTAAAGTGGATCGATCCGATCCACCGCTCGTAAAGGCGGCATCCGGGGCGGGGACTGGACGCCGGTGGGGCGTGGGAGCGCCGCCCCTCCCGTGGAAGCCGTTCGGTGCCGTCCATGGACCATTGATGCGCGAAGCTTGAGGGGCAAAGTTTGAGAGGTGTTGGCGTTCTTCCCGCGCCTGTACGCCTCCACGGTCCGCGCGCTTCTGCATCCGTTTTGCGGGCGGGTGGGGCTATGGCCTTTCGAGCCTCACTTCCCATCGCGCCGGCTCCCCGCCTCATCCACAGGGGCAAGGCCTTGCGCTGCCGCGGTTTTCGCCGGCCTGCGAAACTTCTGCGAAAAGCCTGTTGCATTCCCCCCTGCCTTTTGGCATAGACACGCACCTGCCGCGCGGCACTGCCGCCGGGACGCTGGATGCGGGTGTAGCTCAGGGGTAGAGCACAACCTTGCCAAGGTTGGGGTCGTGGGTTCGAATCCCATCGCCCGCTCCAAATTTTCCCAATAAAATCAGATAGTTAGCAAGCGCCCTTCGGGGCGTTTTCTGCTTCCAAAGCTCCACGCTGCGGGCGTTGGAAGCGGAACGGAAGCACCTGCATGAAAGTCGCCGGATAGCATGGCGCGCTGACGGCGCCCTTCCTGCGCCTCTGCCAGACGCAATGCCAAGTCGAAAACGCCGGCAAATGGCCTCTGCGTCACCTGCCCTGTAGTCCCAGAACGCCCGGTGCTCTCAGGCATAGATTCGTCTGGATCTGTGGCCCATCCGAGATCAGGCGGTCAGCGAGGCGGATCTGCCAACCAATGACATCATCTGCCGGTCGTTCGG
>JASBUY010000088.1 GCA_030147645.1 Aquabacter sp.
CCGTTCCACCTCATCAAGGGCCAATGGATGCGCCCGCTCTGGGCCAGATAGGACACGGTACGCCCGAGCCGGTGCGCGCCGAGGGCCGCTGCCGGTTGGCCATCTAAGAGGACCGTCCCCTCGGTCACGGGGTCGAGCCCGCACAATGCTCGCAGCAGGCTGGTCTTTCCCGCGCCGTTGGGGCCGATCAGCCCCAGCACTTCGCCGGGCCGGGCGACGAGCGACAGGTCCCGCACCACCTCTGCGCCACCGCGCCGCACCGTCACTTGCCGTGCTTCCAGGATCATGCGGCGCGCCCCCTCATTCGCCGTCGAGCCGCAGCCGGCGCAGCAGCAGGAGGAAAACCGGCGCGCCGATCAGCGCGGTCACCACGCCAAGCTTCAGCTCCGGCCGCGTCGGGATCAGCCGCACCAGGATGTCGGCGCCGAGCGTCAGCGCGGCCCCGGCAAGGCCGCTGACCAGAAGGAGACGCCCCGGTCGGTGGCCCACCAGCGGGCGCAGCAGATGGGGCACGACGAGGCCGACAAAGCCGATGGCACCAGTGACCGCGACGCTCGCGCCCACGCATGCGGCAGCACCGCCCACCACCAGAAGCCGGGTGCGGCGGAGCGAGAAGCCAAGGCTCTGCGCGGTATCCTCCCCAAGGGTCAGGGCGTCCATGGCGCGTCCCGTCGCGAGCACCAGACCCCAGCCGATCGCCATGAAGGGAAGCGCGAGCGCCACATGCTGGAAGCTGCGCTCGGAGAGCGACCCCATCAGCCAGAACACCACTTCCAGAGCGGCATAGGGGCTGGGCGCAAGATTGAGGGCGAGCGCGGTCAGCGCCCCGGCGAGACTGTTGAGGGCGACGCCGGCCAATATCAAGGTCGCGGTACTGGCCCCGCGGCGGGCGAGCACGAGAAGAAGGGCGGTGGACAGCCCGGCGCCCACCAGCCCCCCGAGCGGCAGAGCGAGAGCGAAGACCGAGGACCAGCCGAAATAAAATGCGAGCACCGCCCCCAAGGCCGCCGCGCCCGATACGCCGACGACGCCGGGATCGGCAAGGGGATTGCGCATGAGGCCCTGGAGCGCCGCCCCAGTGAGGCCGAGGCTGAAGCCCACCGCCGCACCGAGCACCGCGCGGGGAATGCGAAGCTCCGCGAGCACGAGGGCCTCAAGGGTCGGGCGGCCGGCGAAAAGGTCGCCGATGGCGGCCGTAAGGTCGAACGGGACCGGGCCGAGAGCGACCGACGCCGCCATGAGCGCGAGGGTGAGAAGGGCGAGGAGCAGCGACAGGCGCATCATGGCGCGATCCGCAGCCGGGCGGCCGCAAGACGCTTCGCGGCCTCCGCCAGTTGCGGGCCGGCACAGGCCCAGAGGCGCGGAGGAAGGGAAACCAACCGACCCTGCGCGGCATAGGGGGCAAGTGCAGGATGATGCAGCAGATCGTCCGCCAGAGAGGGGGGCGCGTCATCCGCGCCATTGATGATGAGCAGGTCCGGCTTGGCCGCCAGGATCTCTTCCAGGGTGAGTTGCCCGAGCCGGTCGGGCGAAAGGCGCGCGGCGAGATTGTCCAGGCCGGCGCGCGTCAGGATTTCGTCCGCGAGCGACCCGCGACCGGCAGTAAAGCCATTGGGCCGCAAAACCAGCGCGGTGGGGGCGGGCCCGGTCGCCGGAGGCAAGGTCGCGATGGCCTGTTTCATGTCGGCGATCATCCGCGTTCCGCGTTGGGGCACGCCCAGGCGCGCGGCCACGGCTTTGATCTGGGCATACGCCTCGTCCAGGCTCTGCGGGACGTTAAGTTCCATCACCGGCACGTTCAGGCGGCGCAGCATGGAGGTGGTGGTGCGGGTGGTGAAGGCGCCGGTGAGGACAAGATCCGGCTTTTCCGCCGCTACCTCCTCGGCAAGCCCGCGATTGACGGGGACGTCCCGCGCAAGGTCCGCCACCGTGGAGCCGCGCGGATCACGCGCGAGCCAGGTGACGGACGCGACGTCCGCGCGGTCCGCGAGGCGCAGAAGCAGTTCATCGGCGCACAGATTGAGCGATGCCACCCGCTCCCCCGCCTGCGCGGGCGCGACGAAGGCGGCCCAAAGGCCGCCCCCGAGGGCGAGGCACAAAAGAAGGGTGCGGGTGGCGCCCATCTCAATAAGTGAACTTGATGCCGCCATAGGCGCCGAAGCCCGGCGCCAGGAAGCCGTTGGGGTTTTCGTAGGTCTGATCGAACAGATTATCTATGCGCGCAAACAACGTGGCGTTCGGGGTCCAGGCATAATTGGCGGCAAGGTTCACCACCACATAGCCGGGCTGGTCCACATAATCGCTGCTGAGCCGCACGATGTCCCACCAGGCCGAGGCATAGATGAGTGTCGCGGACAGGTTGAGCTGATCCGTGGGGTTCCAATCCGCCGTGACGCCCACCTTGTTGTTGGGCCGCCGCAGCGGAGCGCAGGTGCCGGGCGTGAGCGGCGCGCAGGCCGCACCAAAGGACGTGCCGGGCGGCATATAGCCCACGACATAGGTGTAGGTGTAATCCACCCGAAGCTTCAGCCGGTCCGTGACCTGGAGCGCGAGAAAGGTTTCCGCGCCCTGCGTGGTGGCGCTGGAAATATTGACGTTCTGGTACGTCACCGGATCGTAGCTGATGAGATTGGTGATGTCGTTGTGGAAATAGGTGGCGCCGAACGTCACCTTGCCGCCGAACGCCGCCTGCTCGAAGCCGATATCGTAACCCGTGCTCTCTTCCGGCTGCAGGTCCGCATTGCCATAGAGGGGCGCATACAGCTGGTAGAGGGTCGGCGCCTTGAAGCCGGTGCCATAGCTCCCTTTCAGCGTTGTGCCGGTTTCGGGAATGAGGAAGCCGGGGGCAATGCGATAGGTGGTGTGGTCGCCGAAATCGTCGTCGCTGTCATAGCGAATATTGGCAGCGCCGAAGATGCGGTCGCCGAGCTTGGTCTGCCATTCGGCATAGGCGCCGGTGTCGCCGGTATTGGCCTCAAGGCTGGAATATTGGGTGGTCGAGGTCATCGCTTCATTACGGCGCTCCACGCCGGCGAGAAGCGTCTGGCCGGGCGCGAAATCATAGGCGCTGCGCAAATAATAAACCTGCCGGTCGCCTTCATAGGTGCCGTTGACCGACGTGTTCGGGCCGGTGGTCGGGTTGGACGTGTTCATGGCGCTGACGCCGAACGTGGTCGCGAGCGCCCCGTCCAAGGCCGTCCAGACGCCCTCCCCCTTCGTGAAGAACATGCTGGCGAAGCTGGTGGAACGTTCCGGCGCGGGAACACCCGCATAAAGCGGCGGGGGATAGATGTCGGGGGTGAAGGACAATTGGCTGTCGATATAGCGGGCGACGAAATTGAGGGCGAGGTCGTCCGTCACCTGAAGGTCGAGGCGGGTGGAATAGGTCCAGTTGTCATAGGCGTTGGGATTGGTGGGATAGCCGGGAGGCACCAGGGATTGCGGCGTCACCGGAATGTCGGTGGAAGAAAAGTGGGTGAGGTTGAAAGAGTAGGACAGGCGATCCGTCGAGCCGCTGACCGCCGCAGCCTGGTTGAACGTGCCAAGCGCACCGCCCTCCGCGAAGGCGAAGAACTTCGGCGGACCTTCACCCTTCTTGGTGGTGATGGAGATGACGCCGCCGATGGCGTCTGAGCCATAGAGACCGCTCTGCGGACCGCGCAGCACCTCGACCCGGGCGAGATCCGTTGCGAGCAATTGGCCGAAATCGAAGGCCCCATTGGGAGCGGAGGGATTGCCCGCCTCGATGCCGTCGATCAGCACCTTAACATGATTGGAATTGGTGCCGCGTATGAAGACCGAGGTCTGCCCGCCGGGGCCGCCAGTCTGCACCACATTCAGCCCGGGCAGCGCCTGGAGCACCTGCGGGACGGTGCGCAATTGACGCCGATCAATCTCTTCGGCGGTGACGACGCTGACCGATGAAGCGACCTGGCTCGCCGGCGTCGGAATGCCGGTCGCGCTGACGACGATGTCGGGAAGATCGGTGGCGGCGGGGGATTGAGCGAAGGCGCAGGCGGGCGAGAGAAGAAGGACGCTTGCGACAAAAAAGGGTGCGCCGCGCCCCCGCGAGGGGGCGGCGATAAAGGGCAACGAATACATATCGGCCTCGACGGCACGAGTGGTCCGTCACCGCGAACGAGGCCCATGCGGCCCAAAGGCCGCCCGGAAAACCACCATCAGGACACCCCGCCCGACGTGCTCGCGCGTGACCACGGCTGACGGCAGGTCTCCTGGCTCGCGGGTCGCCGTCCGGTTCGTCGCCTTCCCAGGCCGAGGCCCAGTGGCTGATGACGAAGGACTCGCCGCTTACAGTTGCGGGGGCAGCCGCGGCTTCCGGCCCTCCGAAGAAGGCCCACCGCATTCCCTTTTGATCCCGGTGAGGGAACCGTCGGTGCGGACCGTAGAGGTTGTCCGCGTCCGGCGTCAATACAGATGTCGCGCGCCCAGAGCCGGCAATATGGATGTCACCGCACTGCAACATCCTTTATCGAATATGGCTCGGCAGGCGGCTGCAATATTGTTAAGGTATCGTCTGTGGGTGCACTGCGCCCGCATCTCTCAACATTTTTCGGGTGCTCCTTCGTGAACAGCCCTGCCCTCAAGGCTCCCTTCATCCCCTCGCTGGACGTCCTGCCTCCGGCTATCGCGACGACCTTCGGAGAGGCGGCGGTGCTGGCATTGATGGGGCAGCCCGGCTTCTGCGAGGCGATGCAGGCCTCGGCGGCGCATTCGGTGCTGAATTATGAGGGCAATTGGCTGCGCAATCGATTGCTGAGCGATCGCGGGCGCTACCTCACGTCGATCCTGATCCTCGACCTCCACTTCAACGAGGCGCGCAGTGGGGGAATCACCGGCGCGCGCCTGCGCCGCGAAGTGACCGCCTATGACGTCTGCAGCCGGGGCCGGGCCACGGCCTTCCTGGAGGCCTTGCAGTTCGGCGGCTATCTGGAGGTTCGTCCGACCGCCAACCGCCGCGAACGGCGGCTGATTCCCACGGCGCAATTCACGGACACCCACATCAATCGCTGGAACGGCATATTCGCCGCCATCGCCCATATGGAGCCGGAACGGGCAACGCGCGCGACCTCCCTTCCGCCGACCGCGCTGTTCGGGCCCTGTACCGCCTATTTCGCGAATTGCATCCGACGCGGCGTGCGGGCGTCGGATCTAGCGCCGGTCCTGTTCGATTATGCCGAGCGCGATGCCGGACTCGTCACGCTGTTCGCTTTGCTGAGCCATCCCGACGAGAGCGAACCGATCTCCATTTCCCAGCTCGCCCGGCGCTTCTCCGTCTCTCGCGCCCATGCCATGGGCCTTATCCGCCGCGCCCAAGCCGACGGTTTCGCCGTCACGGTGCCGGGCGGTTATCGCGCCGGTCCCGCTCTGCAGACCACCCTGGCGCGCTTCTTCGCCGTGGTCTTCCTGATCTTCATCCGGGCGCTGGACGCCTGCGAATCCTCGCTCGCCGGGCGCCGCGCCTGAGGGGGCGCCCGCCTTTCCTCTGGTCCTGCGGGCTCTGACATCGCGCCGCGTGTGCGGGGGCGCGCGGCCCTGCAGAATCTTTCTCACCTGGCGAGAAACAAAATATCGGCCGGCGATAAGCCTTATGGACAGGC
>JASBUY010000093.1 GCA_030147645.1 Aquabacter sp.
TCAGGCGCTCACCTTGGCCCGCGCGACCGACGGCGCACCATGAGCGAAGGCGCGGGAATAGGGGCAGATGCCGTGAGCCTCTTGAACCAGAGCCTCCGCCACGTCGGGGCTCACGCCGGGCAATTCCACCTCGATCTCGAAGCTCAGCCCGAAGCCGTCGTCATTGCGCGCGAGCGACGCCTTGCAGGTGATGCGCGCATTCGCCGTATCCACCTTATGCGACTTGCCCGCCACGGCGAGCGCTCCGCCGAAGCAGGCGGAATAGCCGAGCGCGACGAGTTGCTCGGGATTGGTGCCGGCACCCGAACCGCCCATCTCCGTGGGATAGGACAGATCAAGCTTGACCTTTCCATCGGAGGTCTCGGCGTGGCCCTGGCGGCCCCCGCCATTGGTGGTGGCAACGGCGGTGTAGAGAACGGTCATGGGCTTTCTCCTCGAAGGGTGCCGCCGCTTAAGGCGACATTTGCTAACGAACGATCGTTAGCTGAAACTTGAATTCGCTGTCAAGAGCCGCTAACGATCGATCGTGCGGATGGAGTGAGAAAGGGACGCCATGTCAGGGGCGCGCGGGCGCAAGGCGCCGGCCGAGCCGGAGAAGGGCAGCCGCAAGGAAGAACTGGCGGCGCTCGCCGTCAGCCTGATGCAGAGTCGCGGCTTTTCCGCCTTCGGGCTTCGCGAGTTCGCGGAGGCCGCCGGCATGCGCCCTCCGAGCCTCTACAATCATTTCGCATCCAAGGACGCGTTGGGTCGGTCCGCCCTCGCCCTTTATGCCCGCGAGCATCGTGCGGGACTGGAGCGGCTTGACGGCCTGCCCTCGGGCGGCGCGCGCGTGCGCGCCTATGCGGAGCGCTGTGGGGAGTGCCTGCACCAGGACGGCCATTTCTGCCTGTTCCTGATGCTCACCACCAGCAGCCATGATCTGTCGTCGGATGCGGTCGGCGACGTCGCGACGTTCGTCGAAGAGCAGATGGGGTGGCTGGCCCGCGCCTGGGATCTGGGCCGCGCGGATGGCTCGATCCGCTCAGATCAGGCGGGCGACGCCATGGGGCCTGTGGTGTTCGGGGCGCTGCGCGGCATGATGGCTTTCGCCATATTGAAGGCGGACCCGGCGGCCTTATTCTCAGCCCAGCGCGAAGCATTCCTCCGCGCGCTGGGCGTCTCCTGAAAAGAGACCCTCGTCAGCGCGCGGCGCTGACGACCTGTGGGCTTTGGGACTCGGACGCCTTCTTATCCGGCGTCACGAACAGAACCGCACACAGAACGATGCCATAGGCCGCGACGAACAATCCCCAATCGGCGATGGACCAGCCGAGGAGAAGACGGCGACCGCGCCGGGCGGAGCGGGCGCGGGATGCGGACAGCGGCAGCGACGTGGGCATTTCCCGTAATTCCCAGTGAATTTACGGGACAAATCTACGCACTCCATGTGAATTGTCAATAACACACGTTTTTAATGTGTTATTTGCCTTCAAATCGCGCCGGGCGCTTGTGGACGAAGGCCGCGGTCCCCTCTTTGAAGTCCGAGGTTCCGACACAAGAGAGAAACGCTTCCTGCTCCGCTTGGAGTTGGTCGGGAAGGCTGCGCTCGAACGCGCCGCGCAACAGAGCCTTCACGCGGCCGAAGGCACGGGTAGGACCTTGCGCCAAACGCGCGGCGAGATCTTCCACCTTCGGGGACAGCGCATCGGCGGGGACCACCGCATTGACGAGGCCGATGCGCAGCGCCTCTTCCGCACCGATCACGTCGCTCAACAGGGCCAATTCCATGGCTTTGCGCAGCCCCACGACGCGGGGCAGCGCCCAGGACGCGCCACCGTCCGGCGAGGTTCCGATCTTGGTGTAAGCGAGGGTGAATTTTGCGTCGTCGGCCGCGATGGCGAGGTCCGCGGCGAGAGCCATGGAGAGGCCGGCGCCCGCCACTGCCCCGTGAAGCGCCGCGATCACGGGCTGATCGAGCGTGGTGAGGGTGCGGAGCGCGCTGTGGAATGGGCCGATGATCGACGCGACGACCTCGGCGGCCTGGTCTCCCGCTTCATGAAACCGGCCCACGTCGCCGCCCGCCAGGAAGCCCTTCCCCTCCCCCGACAGAATGACCACCCGCACACCCTGACTGGCGGCGATCCGCTCTACGGCGGCCTTGAACGCGAGGATCGCCGGCTCGTTGATGGCATTGAGCACGTGCGGCCGGTTGAACCGGATGCGCGCGACGGGGCCATCGAGATCCAGGCGAACGGGATCGGCGTCGGACATGGGCTTCCTCCAGATGGGCCTTCGGCCCGCTTAATCGGAGCGGCGATTCTAGCTCAGCCGGAGCGCGATGACAGGGACATCACGCGGGGGCGGACCGGGTGGCTTAAATTAAACCCACCCTGAACGTGAAATAGGCGTTTACACATGACATGGCCTCTTTTTACGTTTATAACCCTGTTAAATTCGAATTAAACACTGAAAAATTGTAGATATAGCGGATACCGCCATGACCTCTCCGCTTCAGCAGAAGCTGAAAATCACCGGCCCCACCGCCATAACCGCCAACCGCCTCGCGGACGGCGTGGTGGTGTGGCTAACCCCGCAACGGACATGGTCGGAGGCCATCGCCGACGCCGCCATTGCAACGACCTCCGACGAGGTTCATGCCCTGCTCGCCAGTGCCCAGGCGGACGAGCTGGAAGCCGTGGGGGCCTATCCCGCGCGGGTCGCGGTGGAAGATGGCAAGGCACGTCCGGCCAATCTGCGCGAACGCATCCGCGTGGACGGGCCCACCGTTGCCTTCGGCAGCGCCGCGTAAGGCGAGAGGCAGCATCATGTATGTGTATGACGAGTTTGACCGGACCTTCCTTTCGGAGCGCGTCGCCGACTTTCGCGACCAGGTTGCCCGCCGCCTGTCGGGGGAACTGAACGAGGAAGAGTTCAAGCCGCTGCGTCTGATGAACGGCGTCTATCTGCAGCTCCATGCTTATATGCTGCGGGTGTGCATTCCCTACGGCACGCTGTCCTCGCATCAGATGCGCGCGCTCGCCTCCGTGGCGCGGCGCTATGACCGGGGCTACGGCCACTTCACCACGCGCCAGAACATCCAGTTCAACTGGATCAAGCTCGCCGAGCTGCCCGACGCCATGGACGAACTGGCTGCCGCCGGCATCCACGGCATCCAGACCTCCGGCAATTGCATCCGCAACACCACCACCGACCCCTGGGCCGGAGCGACGCCGGAAGAGATCGAGGACCCGCGCCTCTATGCGGAAGTGATCCGCCAATGGTCGACGCTCCACCCGGAATTCACCTACCTGCCGCGCAAGTTCAAGATCGCCATTACCGCCGCCAAGCATGACCGAGCCGCGATCCGCGTTCACGATATCGGCCTGCGGCTGCACCGGCGCGGCGCGGAGACGGGATTTGAGGTGATCGTCGGCGGCGGGCTCGGCCGCACGCCGTTCGTGGGCAAGACGATCCGCGACTTCCTGCCCAAGCAGCATCTGCTCTCCTATCTGGAGGCGATCCTGCGGGTCTACAATTCCGGCGGGCGGCGCGACAATATCTACAAGGCGCGCATCAAGATCCAGGTCCACGAAGTGGGGACCGAGGAATTCGCGCGCCGCGTCGAGGAGGAATGGGCGCAGATCCGCGACGGCGCGCTGCTGCTGGACGAGGCCGCCTTCGACCAGATCCGCGACCGCTTCGTGACCCCCGCTTTCGAGCCCCTGGACGACGCGCCCGACGCGCTGGCGGAGGCGCTGAAGAATCCGGATTTCGCCCGCTGGCATGCCAATTCGGTCGGCCCCCATAAGGTGGCCGGCCATGCCATCGTCACCGTGTCTCTGAAGCCGGTCGGCAAGCCGCCGGGCGATGCCACGGCCGAGCAGATGGACGGGATCGCGGACCTTGCCGATGCGTTTGCGTATGGGGAAATCCGCGTCGCCCACGAGCAGAACCTGACCCTGCCGCATGTGCGCCAGAAGGACCTGCCCGAACTCTGGCGGCGGCTCGATGCGCTCGGGCTCGCGACCCCCAATGTGGGTCTGATCTCGGACATCATCGCCTGCCCGGGCCTCGATTATTGCTCGCTTGCCAATGCCCGCTCCATTCCGCTTGCCCAGCGCCTGACGGAGCGGTTCGCCGATCCTGACCGGATCGCCGATATCGGCCGCATGCACATCAATATCTCCGGCTGCATCAATGCCTGCGGCCATCACCATGTCGGCCATATCGGCATTCTCGGCGTGGAGAAGAAGGAGCAGGAATTCTACCAGGTGACCCTGGGCGGAAAGGGCAACCACAAGACCAAGCTCGGCGAACTGATCGGCCCCGCCGTGTCGGAGGACGAGGTTGTGGACGTGGTGGAGCGGATCGTCGACACCTATCTCGACCTGCGCGCCGGGCCCTCCGAAACTTTCATCGCCGCCGTGCAGCGCCTCGGCCTCGAACCTTTCAAGGAGCGCGCCTATGCCGCTCGTTAAGAACGGGGCCATCGTGCCCGACACCTATGTCAGCGTGGAGGCGGAGGCGCCTCTGCCCGAGGGCGCGATCATCGTTCCGCTCGCGCGGCTGCTGGCGGAAGGCGAGGCGCTCGCCCGCCGCAACAGTCCGCTC
>JASBUY010000103.1 GCA_030147645.1 Aquabacter sp.
CCGGCAGGCTTGCCCCGCCGAGAAAGGAGGAATGGCGCAAATCGGAAGAGACCCCGCGCAGGCCCGGCGCTGTCAGCTTGATGAAGGCGCAGCGGTCGAGATGCGCGCCGTCCATGCGCGCGCCAGTGAGATCCACTTCCAGCCACTGGCCTTGTCGGACACTGGCCCGGTCCAGCCGCATCCGGGGTGCGCGCAACTTCAGGAAGACGAGGTCCAGCATGCGCGCTTCGGTGAAATTGGCATCGGACAGGTCGCACTGCATGAACCGGATGTCGCTCAAAACCGCGCCGATCGCCCGTGCGCCTGAGAAATCTCCCTCCATCACCAACCCGCCGCTCCATCGCACGCGGTCGAGGACCGCGTGGTGCGCCCGCACGCGCGAGAGATTGGCGCCAGTCAGGTCCGCGTCGGACAGGTCCGTTTCTTCAAGACGCGCCTCGGTGAGGACTGCCCCGGAGAGATCCGCGCCGCGCAGGCGGGCGCGGGCGAGATTGGCGCGCTCCAGAAAAGCGCCGGACAGATTGGCGCCCGACAGATCGATCCCGGCCAGATCCACCCCGGCGAGATCCCGCCCCCGCAGATCCAACCCGTCTCGGGCTTGCTGGTGGACGAAGTCGCCGAACCGCTTTGCGATACGCGGCGCCATGAGCTTCTCGGGGAAGATCGCGCTAGGGGCAGCGCGGCGCATGTCGGCCATTCCGGTTTCCAGAATCGGCTCCATGTCGTCGATGAGCTTGGCCCCCTTGGCGATCTGATTTGGAATATCCTCCAGACGCTCACGCGCGGTTCCGGTGGCGGGTGGCGCACCGGAGGCGAGCTCCGACAGCAGACGATCCAATGCGCTCCCCTCTCCGCCAAGCCCCGGCAGGGCGTCGCGGATCCGGCTGTCCGCCTGGGCGAGCTTCTGCTCGATATCGGCCCTGGCAGCGGGCTGCTCGGCAAAAGGCTCCTCGAGTTGCGCGAGCAAGTCCGTGATGGGTCGCGCGGACAGCGAATGCGGCGCGGGCTCCTCGAAGTCGTCCGGCAAGGCGGGGGGCGGCGATTTCGCGAGATCCGCGAGGCCGGCGCGGGCCGCGGCGAGCGGGCTTGCCTCGGGCAGGCGCAGGAAGCGACCCGTGGCCTGCTGCAGCAGCGTATCGTCGTCTTCCGTCACAATCCCGGCAAGCAGGGTGGACCGCCAATCTTGCGCTTTGCGCGCCTGCTCCAGCGCATCCGTCAATGCGGGCGAGGCCTCCTCGTCCGTCATGCCAGCGGCGGACACCGGTTGGCCGAGCGTGCCGTCCATCGCCTCGGCGAGGTTGCCGCCATCCAGGTTTTGCAAGGCTGTCAGAAGGCCATCCAACTCCGCCTCGCCCGCATTGGGGGCGTGTAGGCGGGCCATGGCGTCGAGCACCGGCTGGCCCTTTTCGGCCGCTTCCTCCATTTGCGCGAGCGCCTCTGCGCTCTTGGCTTCGATCTGATCCAGAACGTCCCCCAGGTCGAAATCCCCCTCCGCGAGGTCTTGCTCTGTGGGCAGAAGGATCGGGTCGGGATCGGAATTTTGCGGAGGGGGCGGGCGCAGCGCTTCGGGGACGCCGGCTTTGTCCAGCGCCCGATTGGTCACGAAGGCCATCATTTCATTATGCAACGCGATCCGCTCCCGCGCCTTGGCGCGGCGGGCGGCCCGCCGCTGCTCCTCGGCTGCCGGATCGCGCGGCGGTATCAGTTGCCATTCCGAGAAGGCATAGCGCGGCGCAAGGTCCGGGTCGCACCGCAGGCGTCGAACCTCGGCATAATGGGCTATCGGGCGCGGCTCCTGGCCAAGACGCTCGTAAGCAAGCATGACGTCCGTAACGTCCTTGCCCTCAATGTCGTCCACGGGCAGCACGCCGTGCCACACAAGGACCCCGCGCCGGGCTCCGGCCATGAACCAGACCGTATCGAGCGCAAGCTCCATCTCCGACCAGCGGCCCTCGGTCTGACCCAGAAAGGCGCGCGGCCTCACTCCGGGAAGCTGGCCCTCGAGGAGCGGTGCGGAGGGCGAGAAATTGCGCAGACGATAGGTTTCGTTCCCGGTCAAATAGCCGGCAAATCTCTGCTCTTGGGGCGCGGTCATAAAGAAGTCGGGATGGATGTCGTCCGCAAGCGCGGGAGCCACATCCCGCAGCCAGGCGGCATCATAGGTGCCGGCCAATCTCTGGCGCTCTTGCGCCATCACGTCCATGGGGCCGAACTGCGCCGGGGGCGGAGCGTCGAGAATGGAGTGGATCAGAAGATCGGGCCGCTCGACATTGGGCAGGGCTACGGGGCGGCCAGCGCCGATGCGGTCTTCCGCGCCGAAGCCGCGCCCGCCTGGATTGGTCGGGTGACCGTCTCCGCCGAAGGCGCGCTGTGGCCCCAGAAGAAGATCGCGGATCGGCCGGGGACGAGTTGGAACATATGTCTCGTCCTCGACCGTCCACCACCGGTCGCCGAACACGGCCAGGGATTTGCGGACCCCCGCCAGTTCCGCCTCCAACAGGACGCCGCCCTGGTCGGCGAAATCCAACCGGCCGCCGATGAGCAGTTCGGCGCGCGGCTTGGGCATGCAGGTATCGACGGCCGTGCTCTCGGGCAGGCTTGCCGCCAGCATCGGCCACAACGTCTGCTCGCTGTCGACCGCGCGGCTGTCGGCCAGGTCGAACGCGGCGATCACGGTCGCGATGAATCGCGCCCCGGACCGGCGCCGCTCCACTTTGTGGAGCAGCGCGAGGGTACGGGGTTTGATGACAAGGGGCATGACACTCCGCGCGCGGCGATAGACGAAACTTTCCAAATTGCGGTGTGTAGAGGTGGGCCATTACAGCCATGCGACGGCACAGCCATGGTGCAGCGCAGCGTTGACAAGCGGCACGACTATCCACAGTGTGAACTTATTCCCAGGGGAGCCCTGCGAGGGGGCTGAGAGATCGCCATCCGAATTCGTCGTCACGACATTCGGCGCCGCGATGACCCTTCGAACCTGATCCGGGTCATGCCGGCGAAGGGATCGGAACAGCCACCCGTCATGGGTCATGGCGCCAGCCGTCTCCTGAAGCTCATCCCGGATCTCATTTCGAGCGAAAGCTTAAAGGAGATCCGCAATGCTCGACGAAGCCTCAACCTCGTCGCTGAAAGTCACCACGGGCCCCCTGCCCCATTCCCGCAAGGTGCTGGTTGGCTCCACTGCGCGCCCCGACATCCAGGTGGCGATGCGTGAAATCATTCTCTCGGACCCCGCCGAGCCCCGCGTGCGGGTCTATGACACCTCCGGCCCCTACACGGATTCTGACGCCCTCATCGACCTCACCAAGGGCCTGCCGGAGTTGCGCCGCCAATGGGTTCTGGAGCGCGGCGACGTTGAAGAGGTGGAAGGGCGCGCCCAGAAGCCCGAGGATGACGGCCTCAAGGCCGGTCAGGTCAGCCATCTCCCCGCCTTCGACCGCACCGGCCGCAAGCCCCTGCGCGCCAAAGCCGGTAAGCGGCCGACCCAGATGGCCTATGCCCGCGCCGGCATCATCACGCCCGAGATGGAATATGTCGCGGCGCGCGAAAACCTCGCCCGCGCCAATGGCGGCGCCCATCCCAAGCACCAGGCCATGGGCCTTGGCTCGGCCATCCCGGTGGACAGCACCGGCGAGTTCGTGCGCCAGGAAGTGGCGCGTGTCCGCGCCATCATTCCCAACCACCTCAATCCCCTCGAAACCGAGCCGATGGCCATCGGCCGGAACTTCCTGGTGAAGATCAACGCCAATATCGGCAATTCAGCCGTGACCTCGGGCGTGGCAGAGGAAGTGGACAAGCTGGTCTGGTCCACTCGCTGGGGCGCCGACACGGTGATGGACCTGTCCACCGGCAAGAACATCCACACCATCCGCGAATGGATCATCCGCAATGCGCCGGTCCCCATCGGCACGGTGCCGATCTACCAGGCGCTGGAGAAGGTGAACGGGGTCGCCGAGGATCTCACCTGGGAGATCTTCCGCGACACGGTGATCGAGCAGGCCGAGCAGGGCGTGGACTATATGACCGTCCATGCCGGCGTGCGCCTCGCTTATGTGCCGCTGACCGCGAACCGCGTCACCGGCATCGTCTCGCGTGGCGGCTCGATCCTTGCCAAGTGGTGTCTCGCCCATCACCGGGAGAACTTCCTCTACACCCGCTTCACGGAGATCTGCGAGATCATGAAGGCCTACGACGTCGCCTTCTCCCTGGGCGACGGCCTCAGACCCGGTTCTCTCGCCGATGCCAACGATGCGGC
>JASBUY010000105.1 GCA_030147645.1 Aquabacter sp.
GCGGCGGGTCGGTGAACAGATCGATCTGCGTGCCCTTGAAGTCGCGAAAGCGCAGCGCCGTCGCGATGCCCGCCAAGGGATCGGAGCGCACCTCGCTCTCAATGCCCTGGGTGGCGAGCCAGCGGGCGGCGTCCGAGAGCGAAAGACCGGGATCGCAGGCAAAGCCGAGGCCGGTGCAGTGCGGCGCCGCGCCGCGCGCCAGCATCAGGCCGGTGTCGCCGTGAGGGCTCGCCAGGTGGACAAGGCCATCCTGACGGGCGGTCTCGGAAAGCCCCAGGACCGAGACATAATAGTCGCGGAGCTGCGCGGGATCGGGCGTGGCGAAGGTCGCAAAGGCGAGACGAGAAATGCGTAACGTCAAGACCGGCGCCTCCTGAGGCAATTCCGTCGCGACTGGCTCAAGAGCATTAGATCACATCTGATATTTACTCAAGAGTGTTTGTTGTCGCTCCTATCATCCAAAGTTGAGTTCCGCTTGACCTGAATCATCTTCTCCCGCCGCATCCTAACCAGGATGGGAGGGAGGCATGGACACACCACGGAGGGCTGGGACGTGGAGGCAGTGATCGCGCAGGGACTGAAGGCAATGACGAACCACGCGACGGCCAGCGCAGCTGCCGAAGCGCGGCGCCAATTGTGGCGCGCCCGGCGAGCGCTCGCGGCAGGAGCCCTGGTGATGATGGGGCTGCTCGGGACTTGCCCGCAGGCGCGCGCCGAATTTCCCGACCGTGGCATCGAGGTGGTGGTCACCTTCGCGCCCGGCGGCACTCCGGATGTTCTCGCCCGCGCGCTCGCGGAAGGGCTTCAGCACAATCTCAAGCAGCCGATTGTGGTGGTGAACCGGCTCGGCGCCGGCGGAGCGGTGGGCGGGGCGGCCGTCGCCCGCGCCGCGCCGGACGGCTACACTTTGCTGTTTTCGCCGGCCCTCATCGTCTCCGTCGTGCCGACGCTCCAGCCGGCGGCCGGCTTCACTGCGTCTTCCTTCGATCCCATCTGCCAGACCTTCGAAAGCCAGATGGCGCTGATCGTCCCGGCCGCCTCGCCCTATCACAGCGTCGGTGAGTTGGTGGCGGCGGCGCGGGCAGAGCCGGGCAAGCTCACTTGGGGCCATGCAGGGCGCGGCTCCATTCCCCATCTCGCGGGCCTCGAACTCGCCAAGGCCAGCGGCATTTCCGTGGTGGAGGTGCCCTATAAGGGCGATGCCGAGACCATTCCGGCGCTGATGAGCGGGCAGATCGATTTCGCGCCCATCACCCTGTCCTCGGTGCCGGAAGGGCGGGTGCGGATCATCGGCGTGTTCGCGCCCATGCGGAACCCGGCGCTGCCGGATGTGGCGACCGTCAAGGAACAGGGCTTTGACGTCTCCCCCGTCAGCTTCGGCGGGCTGTTCGGTCCCAAGGGCTTGCCGCAGGCGGTCAAGGACCGCCTGGAGAGCGCGTGCAAGGCGGCCAGCGAAAGCCCGCGTTATGCGGACCTTGCCCGCAGCCTGCGGCTCGGCGCCAACCTCTATGCCCCGGCGGCGACCTTCGCCGCCAATCTCCAGCAGGACATTGCGGCGAAAGCTCAGCTTCTCTCCACCCTGGATACCAAATGATGTGGGCGAACCGTTCCCGCCTCTTCCGGTTTGGGCCGAAGGCCTTATTCTGTACAACCCCAGGTTAAGGCAAGGCCCCTATGACCACTCTGGCGCCCTCACTCAGTCGCCGCGCGGAATCGCAGGCGCGCTCGCTCGACCGGATGGAGCGGGCGGAAATCACACTGCGCACGGAACTCTCGCTGCTCTGGCGCATCCATGTCCTGTCCTATCTCATGGTGCGCAAGGTCAATGCCGACCCGACGCTCCATTCCGGCCTCTCCATGGTGGCGTGGCGCGTCCTGCTCACATTGCGCCATGTGCCGGACCTCGCCGCCAACGAAATCACGGCCCTGTGGGGCTTCGAAAAGATGGCGGTGAACCGGGCGGTGAAGGAATTGATGGGGCGCCACCTCATCCGGGGCGCCGCCGATCCCCATGGCGGGCGGCGCATCCCCCTCTCCATCACCGAGGCCGGGCGCGCGCTCTATGCGCGCGATTGGCCGGGCGCGGCGACCGACTATGCCGCTCTCGCCACCGCCCTCACCCGCGAGGAACAGGCCACTCTCGACACGCTGATGGACAAGCTGATCGCCAAGGCGCGCGACGTCACGGGCTGAGCGCAGGGAAATAGCGCGCCAGCCACGCCCGGATCACGCCCCAGACGCGCGGATCGTCCTCCGCAAACATCCAGTGATCCGCGTCGCTGAACAGATGCAGCTCGGTCGGCTGGCCGGCGTGCTGGAACAGGGAGATGGACTGTTCCGTGGGAGTGACGGAATCGCTGGCGCTGTGCAGCAGGAGCAGCGGGCGCGGCGCGATCCGCCCCACCACGTCGTCCGCCCGGAAATCGAACATGCTTTGCGCGGTCTCCGCGGGAAACTCCTGCAGGGCATTGGCGGGCCAGAGCTTCACCTCCTTATCCGCCATATGGTCCTTCAGCCTCTGGGGCACGGGCACGATGGCCTCGCGCGGCACCATGAGCGAGCGGCCGTGGGCGGCGCGGTATTTCGGACCTTCGTCCAGGATCGCCTGGAAGCGTGCCCAGGCCTCCGCCGTCTTGTGCTGGCCGCGGAACTTGCGCGCCCCATCGCCCCAGCCGCCATTGGAGATCACCGCCGCGATGCGCGCATCGACGCCGCCCGCATAGACCGCCACCGCTCCGCCGAAGCTGGTGCCCACCACGGCGATGCGCGCCGGGTCCACCCCGGTCTGCGCGGCGAGAAAGGTCACGGCATTGCGGGTGTCCTCCACCTGCTCCAGGCAGATGACCCGGCCGCGCTCCCCGCCGCTCTCACCGCAGCCGCGCATGTCGAAGCGCAGCGTCGCATAGCCGAGCGCCTGGAGCAGGCGCGCCGGGCCCATGACATTTCCAGACTCCTTGGTGGAGCCGAACCCGTGCAGGACCAGGAAGGCGGCGCGCCGTTCGCCGACGGAGAGATCGTCGGGCAGGCTCAGCACGCCCGATAGAATGAGCCCGTCGGAGGGGATGGAAACGGCGTGGTCCATGGCCCCCTCGCGCGCCTGCTATTGGAGCATGCGGTCGAAATTGATGACGAACAGCTTGGGGTCGGGCCGCGCCGTATAATTGAGGCGCGAGACCGCGACCGAGGTGTCGTAGCCCTGGGGATCGGTGACGATCCACTGGCGCAGCGTGTAATCCTTGGCGTCGAACAGCAGGAGCAGCTTGTAGGTGCCCATCATCGGCACCTTCTCCTCCATCACGACCGTCACATAGAGATTGTCCTGATAGGCCCCGACCACGTTCGGATTGCGGGCGAGGTCGATATTGTCCGCCAGCAGGAAGCGCAGCGGCGTCTGAGAGAGGGGCGTGATGTCCTGGGTGTTGAGCTTGCGGTCGCGCACCGCCACCGACTGTCCGTTGGAGATCAGCTCCAGCGGCACCGGGGCATCATATTCAAAGCGCACCCGGCCCGGCTTCTGCATATAGAAATCGCCGGTCTTGCGGCTGCCGTCCGGGTCCACCTGGACGAAATTGCCCGAAAGCACCTGCACGCGGTTCCAATAGTCGGAGACCTTCTGGAGCGTGTCGGGCGGGGCGCGGTCCTGGTCCTGCTGTACCGGGGCAATGGCGGTGGGCGCCGAGGCGGCGGGCGCGGGGCGCGCGGCCGAGGCGGTCTGCACGGGGGGCGCGGGCACAGCATCCGCGCTCGCCGGGCGCGGCGTCGGCAGGGGCACGCTCGCGGGCGGCAGCGACGACGGGGCGGCGGAGGCCTCGGCCGGCAGCGGGGCGGCGGACGCGGATTGCGCGTTGGCCTGCGGCGCCGGGCTATTGGCCTGCGGCGCGCCCTGGAAGGGGGCCGGCATGGCCTGCTGTGTGGAGAAAAGCTGATAGGGGGTGGGATGGGCGGCCCCCGGCACGGCGACGGAGGCGCGCGGAATCTCGCCCGGCGGCAGAAGCAGGCCCTGGGCCGACGCGGCGGACGCCACCGTCAGTGCCGCCAGCACGCCCCACAGCGCCGCCATGGAGGCGCGCAGACGCGCACCCGTGCGGGGCGGGGTGCCGATCTGTCGGGGCGAACACGTCACGATACCGACCCTTTCCTGGCGCGGCCAGCCGCGTTCACTGCCACGACCGCCCGCGCTCCAAGCGGGAGCAACGGCCCCGCCTTGTCCTGGTTCCTCGTCGCCCCCGGCGGGCAGCGCCCACCGGCTCGACCTGAGCCGGATGCATCTAACAAGCCGCCTATGGCGAACCTGTGGCCCGGCCCCTGCGTCACCCTACTCCGCCGCTTCGTCGGCGAGCAGGATTTCGCGCTTGCCGGCATGGTTGGGCGCGCCCACGACGCCTTCCTTCTCCATCCGCTCCACCAAAGAGGCGGCGCGGTTGTAGCCGATCTGGAGCCGGCGCTGAATGTAGGAGGTGGAGCATTTGCGGTCCCGCAGCACCACCGCCACGGCCTGGGAATAGAGGTCCTGCCCCTCCTCCCCGAACGCGCCCTTGTCGAACACCGCGCCGTCCTCGGCGCCGGTATCCTCAAGATCGGCCGTCACCGCCTCCACATAGGCCGGCGCGCCCTGGGCCTTCAAATGGCGCACGATGCGCTCCACCTCGTCGTCGGAGACGAACGGCCCGTGCACGCGGCTGATGCGCCCGCCGCCCGCCATATAGAGCATGTCGCCCTGGCCCAGCAGCTGTTCCGCGCCCTGTTCGCCCAGGATGGTGCGGCTGTCGATCTTGGAGGTGACCTGGAAGGAAATGCGAGTGGGGAAATTGGCCTTGATGGTGCCGGTGATGACATCCACCGAGGGGCGCTGGGTGGCCATGATGAGATGGATGCCGGCGGCGCGGGCCATCTGGGCGAGGCGCTGGATGGCGCCCTCGATGTCCTTGCCGGCCACCAGCATGAGGTCGGCCATCTCGTCCACCACCACGACGATATAGGGCAGCGGCGCGAGGTCCATCTCCTCGCGCTCATAGACGGCTTCGCCGGTCTCGTGGTCGAAGCCGGTCTGAACGGTGCGGGCGAGGCTCTCGCCGCGCTTCTGCGCCTCGACGATGCGCGCATTGAAGCCGTCGATATTGCGCACGCCGAGCTTCGACATCTTCTTGTAGCGGTCCTCCATCTCGCGCACCGCCCATTTGAGCGCGACCACCGCCTTCTTGGGATCGGTGACCACCGGCGCGAGCAGATGCGGGATGCCGTCATAGACGGAGAGTTCCAGCATCTTGGGATCCACCATGATGAGCCGGCACTGCTCCGGCTTCAGCCGGTAGAGCAGCGAGAGGATCATGGTGTTGATGGCGACCGACTTGCCCGAACCGGTGGTGCCTGCGACCAGCAGATGGGGCATGCGCGCGAGATCGACGATCACCGGCTCGCCGCCGATGGTCTTGCCGAGCGCGATGGCGAGCTTGTGCCCGCTTTCGGAGAAATCGCTGGTGGCGATCAGTTCGCGCAGCAGCACCTTCTCGCGGCGCGGATTGGGCAGTTCGATGCCGATGGCATTGCGCCCGGGCACCACGGCGACGCGGGCGGAAATGGCACTCATGGAGCGGGCGATGTCGTCGGCAAGGCCGATGACGCGGCTCGACTTGATGCCGGGCGCCGGCTCCAGTTCATAGAGCGTCACCACGGGGCCGGGACGCACCTGGAGGATTTCGCCCCGCACGCCGAAATCCTCCAACGTGCCTTCCAGGAGCTTGGCGGTCTCCTGGACCATTTCCGGGCTCATGGAGGGGCCTTTGCTGGCCTGAGGCGCGGCGAGAAGGCTCAGTTCGGGATGCTGGTAAACGCCGGGGCGCCCGCGCGGCGGGGCTTCAGAGCGGCGCGCGGCTGCCTTGCGGGCGGGCGGCGGCGGGGGCGCGTCGAAATCGGCATCCTCGTGGTCCGGCTCATGCGCGCCGTGGCCGCGCGGGGCGGCGGCGCGTGCGGCGGGCGCAAATCCGGGTTCCACCCGGCCACGCACCTCGCCCGGGCGCTCCTCGGCGAACATGTCGCGCACCAGCCCGCCGAGCCGCGCGCCCTGCGCGGGCGCGGCCTTGGCGCGGCGGCGCGGCATCAGGCGCGCCTTGGCGGAGAGCAGGGCATGGGTCAGCGCGCCGAGCGAAATGGCGCGGCGATCTTCCGGCTCCTCGTCTTCCTCCTCACCCTCGTCGGGCTCATAAAGGGAGCCCGCGCGGCCCTCGCTCTGGCGCGGCACGCCGGAAGAGGGGCGGCCCAAGGCGAGATAGAAGCCGGCGAGCGCCACCAGCAGGCCGACGGCGCCCACCAGGATGGAATCGAAGGCGGTGGCCGCGCCGCCCCGCATCACACCGATGAGACGGGGCGCGATATCGCCGATGGCGCCGCCGAGGCCCGCCGGAATCGGCCAGGAAGGCAGCTCGGGCGCCGCGCCGAGAAAGGCGCACAGGCCAAGCACGCCCAAGGCCAGGGACCCGGCGCGCAGCTTCTCGCGGCGCAGCGGGCGGGCCGTGAGCAGACGCCAGCCCCAAAACGCCAGGGACAGAAGGATCGCCAGCGAGGCGAGGCCGAGCAGTTGCATGAACAGGTCGGCGACGATGGCGCCCGGCCGCCCGAGCAGGTTCTTCACATCCGCGTTTGACGCATTGGACAGGCTGGGATCGGTGGCCGACCAGGTCATAAGCGCGACGAGGCAGAACAGGCTGCCCCCGAGCAGCGTCATGCCGGAAATCTGCGCCGAGCGGCGGCGGACCGCGCGGCGCACGCTTTCCGGAATCAGGTCCATGCCGAGGCCCGGCGCGCGCAGGGCCAGGGGAGCGGCGGGACGGCGGCGCACCGAAGCCATCGGACCTCCTTCAGCTCAGGCCTGC
>JASBUY010000108.1 GCA_030147645.1 Aquabacter sp.
GGGCGCCGGCGCCGAGCAGCACCGGCAGCCAGCAGGCGGCCCGCTGCACCCCGGCGCTGGCGGCGCTGATGCCGACGAGCATCCCGGCGATGCCGACCGCGATGAGCCCCATGCCCAGGTAGTCGACGCGCCTCGCCCGACTTCCAGTCCAGATAGACGATGGTGCCGTTGCCGGCCGCATAGATGGGCGAACCCACCGAATCCGACCAGTCGACGCCGGTATGGAGCTTGGAATAGCCGAGGATGGGGTGGCGCCGATAGCCGAAGGGCGAGCGCATGATGCCGCCCGCCATGGGCTTGCGGACCAGGAACTTCTTCGCGCTCTTGCCGTCCTCGTCATAATAGTCGACCAGCCCGTCATCATTGGTCTGGAAGCGGAAATAGCGGCGGTTCTCGCCATTCACGGTCAGCGCGGCATAGAGCACTTCGGGGTCGCCATTGTCCTCGGTGTAGAGCACCTCGAAATTGTCGCCGGCGCGCACGCGGCGCTGGAAGTCCACGTCGAAGGAATAGATGCGCACGAGGTCGGAGATCACGCTGCGCGGGATTTCGTTGCGCAGCGCGGTCTCATAGATGCTCTCATAGAGGCGGATGCCGGGACCGTCCTCGTCCTCGCTGTCCTCCGAGACGCCCGCCACCTCGGTCTCGTTGGGCTCGGCCACCGAGACGAAGCGATTGGTGGAATCCGACATGGCGATGGTGCCCTCATGGCCGGCATCGCTGAACAGCGACAGGCGCAGCACATGGGAGACGTCGCCCGCCGGCTGGAGCAGGAAGCGCACGCGCCACCCATCCTTGACCTGACCGTCGCGGAAGCGGCCGAACGCGGCGGCCGCCGCCTTGGCCTCGGCATCGGGGACGCCGTTGTCCTTCAGGATGGAGACGATGGTGTCGCCCTTCTTCACCACCACGGTCTGGTCGCTGAAATCGTTGCCTCCCGACGTGGCGGTGGAGGTCTTGCCGAGGAAGGAGAGATTGTCCGGTATCTCGACCTTCGGCGCCTGTAGCGCGGCGGCGGTCGGGGGGGCGTAGCCCGGCGTGTCCGCGGCATAGGCGAGATAGGGTGCGGCAGGGGGCGATTTCAGCCCGATGCCGGCGGTGATGGCGGAGGGGAGCGGGACAGGCGCCGGCTGGGTGCGGGCGAGCTCGGCCACTTCGCGCACCTTCACCAGCACATTGTCCATGGGCACGGTGGCGCCGAACTTGGTGGCGGGCGGGAGCGCGGAGAGATCGCGCGTCACCACCGTCACCTCGCCCGTGGGCTCGGCCTGGGGCGCGGCCTCCTCCTTGTCCATGGACTGGGCGACAATCTGCGCCGGGTTGAAACGCGGAATATTGGAAGACACCGACGTGGTCGACATGGCGAGGTTCGCCGCGACACGCGTGTAGGGCCGCACCTTAATGATCTCGCGATCGCCGACCTTGGTGGTGGTGGAGATGCGGAAGGTCTGGCGCGCAGTGGAGGCGTCCGAAAGCAGGGACATGCGGTCGCCCTTGCGGGCGGTGTTGGAGGGCCGCTCGCCCCGCGCCAGGGCGCCACGCAGCGCGTTGCGCACGGTCTCTGGCATGGAGGCGAAGCGGTGATCGCCGTCCAGCGCGGCATAGACCGCGCCGCCCATAAGGAAGGAGCCGCACAGCCCGGTCAAAAGGGTGGCCGCGAGCCAGCGCACGGAGATCCGGCGCCGGTCGATCTTTTCCTCTGCGCCGCCGACACCGAGCGGGGGTTCGTCGCCGAGGCCGGCCGCGCTTGCCGCGTCACGCCAGGCCCCTGCCGATCGTCTGTGCTGCAACCCTCAGACCCTCTTATCCGCGCCTGGACGTCCCGCCCGAGATCGCCGCCCTTGGGCAAGGATCAGACGGGACGTGTCGGTCGACGCGCCCCATGATCCGCGACCGGATCGCGGACAATCCCGCCGGCGACGCATGCGCATCCACCGATCGAGGCGCCGGATGTGAGGGTGCGGACAAGGCGAAAGGATGGCAAGGGCCCATTAAGTGCATCACATCGCGCGCGAAAGGGCGCAGCGGCGGCGCGCGCCTCACGCGTGAGCGGGCGCGGCACCTCTCATGCCCGCAGGCACTGACAGAGGGGGGTGAGCGCTCTTATCCGGAGATGCAATGTGAACCATGGACCATCCGGGGCGCGCGCGGCGCGCATCTTCAACAGCTTGGGCGGGGCGGGCGCCGAGTGGGGAGGAGCACTCCGGCAGAGACGAAAGCGAAAAAAGTTCCCCAAAAATCGCTGCCGACCCCCCTGGAAGTGGCGAGCTTACGATTTTCTGCCAGACCCTCTGGCGACGAGGGGTGGCCGCAAAGCCCTGAATTCATGCCATTTTGGAGTTGTTTGCCGGCCCACTTATCCACAGATTGCGGTCCCGGCTCACTTTTCTGAAACAAGGGTGTTGACGGGAGAGCCGGACGCCCCCTATAAACCGCTCATCAACGACGCGCTGTCGCCGCCGACGAAACGAGCGGCGGATGGCGCGTCTCCGACGCTCTCTCACGACTTTGATGTTGTGACAAGCCGGCTCAGGCGCCGGGAGGGTTGTCGTTTCCTGCCTTAGGGTAGGGTGAGGGTTTCGGCTCTCGTGCTGTTTGACAGGTTGATATGAAGAAAGAGAAACGTGGACGGCGGAGTCCTTGCGGACACGGCGGACGGCTTTCGGGCCTGATGTTGTGTCGAGAATGACTTCGGCGGTCTACGTAACTTAAGAACTGTTTCGCCATCATGTGAATGATGCGGACGGTTCGACCTCGTCAATGATGAGAAGTTCGTAAGACTAGCCAAATCAAACTCATTCAACTTGAGAGTTTGATCCTGGCTCAGAGCGAACGCTGGCGGCAGGCCTAACACATGCAAGTCGAGCGCCCAGCAATGGGAGCGGCAGACGGGTGAGTAACGC